>CBDUXN010000023.1:0-29254 GCA_965371185.1 uncultured Thermoplasmata archaeon | reverse complement strand
AAGGTAAAAGACGTGATCCACCTTACCCTGAATGCCGGGTACAAGGGCACCCGCAACCATGGCCTTCCTGCCGGGTGTGACCTCTATGGCTATGGTGTTTCCCCGGGATTTCTCCTTTTTTACCACCTCGTTGATGCGCCTTCCAGAGCCAATAAAATCCGCCTCAGCCACCTCGATAATCTCCATTTTCACCTTCTTTCCGTATTCCTTAAGAAGTGCCTCGAATCTCTTCCTGGCCAAATCGGCCTGCTTTCTCCTCTTCCTGATGGTGAAAATGTATATCTTGTCCGGAATATAGTTCCTCAACCGGATCACGGCCCATAGGCTGTTGAAGATCGCCCAGTCGCTGAGGCCCGTCATAGTGATGTAAACTTTCATCAATTCACCTCGAGATTATGGGGTCATAAATTAACCCATACAAGCCAACAGGTTATTGGTCCTTTTTCAGCCATTTAATGGTCTTGAAGGCGTTGGCTGCAGCGCCGAAACCGTTGTCAATGTTCACAACCACAACACCGGGTGAGCAGCTGTTCAGCATGGCCAACAGGGCTGTGATGCCGTTCAAACTCGCTCCGTAACCAACTGAGGTGGGAACAGCGATTATTGGCTGCTTCACCAGACCGGATACAATCGAGGGCAGTGCCCCCTCCATGCCTGCAACTACGATTACCACATCCACCTTTTTCTTCTCGATTGTTTTCAGGGCCTCATCCACACGGTGTATCCCAGCAACGCCGCAGTCGTAGTGCCTGTACACTTTCAGGCCAAAGAACTCTGCAGACAGGCTCGCTTCCTCGGCCACGAAGTGATCAGAGGTTCCCGCTGACATTACAGCCACGGAGCCCACGATATCTTCTCGGCTCTTTTTATTTGAGAGGATCATCGTGCCTGAGATCTCGTCAGCCCTCTCAACCTTGCCTTTGAACTTACCCTTCAGCAGTTTGACCTGCTCCTTCGTGCATTTTGTGACGAGCACCCTTTCATTTGCTTTGAGCAGATCGCTTACTGCATTCATCAGGCCTTTATCGTCCTTGAATCGGGCGAACACCACCTCTGGGATGTTGGTTCTGCACTGCCTGAGGATGTCAGCATGATGGGTTTTTGAGTTTCCACTTGTCATAATTGCATCCTACCCTTTTTTATAAAGATGACAATGGTAGTATGCCTATTTATTTTTACTCGTGCCATGGGGAATATAATTACCCAGAAAAACGAGAGAAATAAGAAAAAAACTAATCAGTCGTACAGGGTCAAATTGCAATTTTTTAATTTTGATTTAAACACTGTACTTCTCAGAAGGGTAGTACCTGCTTTCTCTACCGATAACTTCCTTCTCTATCAAACCCTTCCGTTCCATTTTTGTCAGATGGTAGCCAGCAACCTGGCGGCTTATGCCTATGGAGGATGCTATCCTCTTCTGGCCTATACCCGAATTATTTTTAATTATCCCTAGTATCTTCTCCTGAATTTCGCTAAAATGGGGGACACGGCTTTTTGGCCTGGAAATCTCCATAGGGTAGAAACGTTTCTTTATTCCATCCTCTCTCGAATATATCAAATGCGCATCCTGCAATTGCTTAAGATGATGAACAAGTTGTCCGCTACCCAGGGCTAGCTCTTCTTTGATCAACCCGAAATGAGCACCAGGGACACCGATTATATATCCGTAGATTCTCTCCCTGGTTGGCTGGTCAAGCAGCCTCTCTCTTTTTATCCTTGAATAGAGGGGGAGGAACAACGTCAACAATCCATATTTCATGACCTCTATACAAAGCCCACTGACACCGATTGCCCCGATGAATCCTATTAAAATAACTAGACCCAATGGGAATGCAGGGCCAGCAGGTTTGATAATTACCTCTTCGCTTTGGAGGGATACTACCATAGCAGTATCCCCTTCAATTGTTATCACGGATGTGTTCATGAGAGAGCCTTTCGTCACCTCGATACGGTATGGATTATAAACAATAGTAGAAGTGGAATTTTCTAAGGTCACAATTGCCAGTATCCATTCTGTACCTCCCTCCGAATCTGTGATATGAGTGGAAACGAGGGCATCATACGCATCATATACGAGAACCGCGGCCCCTTCTATGGGTATTCCTTCGTCATCAACGACTCTTATCTGCAAAAACCACAGCACCTCTAGGCTCGATGTGCCCTCCAGGTGATACTTATCGAGGGTTGTTTTGTACAATTTAATGTTAGAATCAACGAGTGAAAGCTCCTTGATCGTGGAGTCATAGATTATCATCTCCGTATCGGTAAGGGAATTGTCCATGATTTCCAACGAATCACCGTTTTCAGCGTGGATGGCGTAGCTCGAAATGTCATCGAACTCATTGTTTGAAATCATTGGTGAGGAATGCTCAGCGTATATTCCATAGTTCGAAGTAGATATGGTATTATCAGAAATATTGGGTGAGGCATTGATCAGATAGATACCGTACTCGTTCCGCAACATCGTGTTGTTGGTAATGGAAATCGTGGATGCGTTTTCAACCATAATGGCGATGTAGTTATCCTCCAGGGTGTTGCCGTCAAATTCCAATACTGACAGCGGGGTGTCGGGGTCATAATAATATGCGATATGGTTGTGGTGAAAACTGTTCCAATTGAAGCAGTTTTTGAGTTGAGAGTTGTAATCTTTGGCGCCATATACTGTATTGTACGATATCGTGTTGTACCTAATGGCGTCATTATAGGCTTCGTATGTGACGATGCCGTACTTCCCACTGGTTATCTTGTTATGGGTTATCCATCCATCGATAGTCTGGTGATTATAGATGCCATATGTGTAATCCCTGAGTATATTATGGTGGATATAAGCGGAGTCAGATTCATCACAGTATATACCATATTCCCCATTTTGGATGGTAAACCCGCTTATACCTACATCATCACCTGAGACGTAGATGACTTTCCCATAGCCTTCTCCATCGATGATGGTTGTTTCCTTGTTTTCACCTATGAGGGTGAGGGATTTGTCTATTGTTAGATGCTCGAAATACGTGCCACTGTAAACATAGATTGTATCCCCTGGGTTTGCCGCGTCAATCGCCTCCTGGATGGTTGTGAAATGCGCTCCTCCGCTGTCATCAACCGTGATATTGGAAGGCAAGGTCACGGTTAAGGATCCTGTGCTGTCCATTATCCCCCCTCCGTAATATCCAGTAACAACACATGTCCCCCTTCCAACAGCGGTGAAGTTCGTCGAAACACCAGGCGTTGTCACAGTTCCAACACTCGTATCGTTGCTCGTCCAAGAAACTGAAATATCTCTGAAATAACCTGCAGTGCTATTGAAAGCCGCGGCATAGAATATATCGTCATCTCCTATGATATAAACCATGTCTCCAACTTCATAACCTATACCGTTAGAAGCATCCATGATCTTCATATAGTCAATAGTTGGCTCGAGCACTTCCACCTGAGTTGTGGTACTGAGTCCCATCCATTCAATGAGGTAGATCGTGGCAACGCCATAATTCGTATCGCTACACGTGATAGTTGAAGAGACGCCAGGGCTTGTAACCTCGACAACATTTGTATTGGTGCTGATCCAAGTGGAAATGCTGGAGACCTCCCCTAAATAGCCAGCCGAATTATTGTACATCGCCCCATAAAACGTGGTTTCGTGCCCTACGGGGTAGCTCGGATAATTTGCAGGATCTGTGAGGTCCACTCCACCGCCAAGAGGTGCGTCTCTGATTAATATGTAATCCACAGTATAATTCAATACAGTTACCGTTGTGATGTTGATATGACCCATGCCGTCATCCAAGGTTACGTTTACTGTTCCCGAATTCGTATCGCTGCATGTGATGTCTGAGTAATTACCTGGGCTTGTCACATCAACAATAGATGGGTCTGTACTCTCCCAGGTCGAGGTCTGTGGTACACTGCCTATGAAACCAACTGTGTTGTTGTATGTTGCCCCGTAATAGGTATCTGTATTGCCTTTTTGATAGCTTATACTGGTAATAACAGCTCCTCCTCCACCGGAAGCATTTTGAATCTGAACGTAATCTGTTCTCGGTGCAAGGACTGTTAAAATGCCTGTTGTATTGCTGAGGCTGTTATATGTCGCTGTAACATTGCATGTGCTGTCAGTTGTTACCCATTGTGCTGTGAAAGTTGATGAGACGCCTGGTGAGGTCACAGTGCCAACATCGGTATCATTACAGTTCCATGATGCTGTAACATCAATTACGTAACCAAATGTGTAGTTGAAACCAATGGCATAAAATGTATCTGCATCCCATACACCATAGGTTCTATCAACTACATAATTACCTGCCCCATCAGGGGCATCCATAATTGATATATAATCAATGGTCCAGCTCACCACAGTTACGTTTGTGGTGTTAAGGAGTCCTAAGGCATATAATGTTATGACCGCTGTGCCTGGGTTCGTGTCGCTGCAAGTGATTGTTGCGGGGCCGCCTTGAGGAGTAACAGTAACCACACTCATATTAGAGCTGTTCCAAAATGAATCTTGGTCTTGGCCTGGCGGGACATCGCATAAATAACCGACAGTGTTGTTGTATAAAGCCCCATAATACGTATCCACACTTCCCAATATATATAGGGGATCGATTACCACATCTCCTCCCCCATCGGGAGCATCACGAATTTGAATATAATCCACAGTGGCGCTTGACACTGTGATTATACCTGTCTCATCTGTTATTCCGCCGTAATTAGCGGTGACAATGCAGGTTCCGTCTCCTATAGGATCAAAATATGTTGAATAGCCTGAAGAAGGATCCACAGTCCCAACGCTCTTATTGCTGCTCATCCATGTTACGCTCACATCGCCCAGATACCCATAAGTATCGTTGTAACCAGCTGCATAAAAATGACCTCCGTACCCCCAAGTGAAGTAGAACATCTCCTCAATTTCACTACCCCCGTTATTGGGGGCATCGCGGATCAAGATATAATCGACCTCAGCTACTGTGAGGACACCTGTATCGTTTGATATCCCCCCCCCTAAATCTGCCGTGACAATACAGGTGCCTGCACCTACGGCATTAAATGTGGTTGAGGAACCGTTCGTGGTCACTGTCCCGACATTTGGATCGCTGCTGTTCCATGTCACAGAGACATCACCCACATATCCTACTGTTAAGTTGTAGCCCGCAGCGTAAAAGACATCGCTGTCCCCTATCTTATAGACCATATCGCCGACAGGCGAGCCGTCCCCGCGAGGGGAGTCGCGGATGATCACGTAGTCTACGTCGTATGCGATGACGGTGATCGTGCCTGTCTGATTCATCATCCCCATGCCGGAATATACATGGATAATACAGGTTCCTGCCCCAACTGCTTCGAAGAATGCGGAAGAATAATTTTGGCCGCCTGGTGTGCCATCAGGAGAAATAGTACCGACGCTCGTATTATCGCTCCACCAATCAGCCCACTCCATGTCACATATGAAACCGTATGTGTTGTTGTAGCCAGCCACCCAGAAAGTATCGTTCTCTCCAATATAATATGACCTATTGAGAACAGGGTTCCCCATACCATTGGGTCCATCCCGAATAATTATTTCATCAAGAACAACAACCGTGAGGATGCCTGTATCGTTGGTAATTCCACCGCCGTAATCCGCCGTAACAACGCAGGTTCCACCTCCTACTGGATAGAATGAGGTATAGGTGCCGTTCGGACTCACCGTCCCAACACTCTCGTTGCTGCTGTTCCATGTCACAAAGACATCCTCCACATAACCATATGTTGAGTTATAGCCTGCAGCATAGAACATATCGCTTTCCCATAGGATATAGAAGCGGGGTCCCACCCAATTGCCCCCACCTCCAGGTTCGTCTCTAATGATGATATAATCTATAGAGTGTGAGAGTATTTCCACATCAAAGGTATCTGAAACGTTCAAAGTCGCATTCAGACCTACCTGGGTATACAAGCCAGAAGTATTGCCCGCTGTGAATGTGGAACTTGTACCCGTGCTATTAGACCAATTGCCTCCAGTCCCATTCCAATCCACCTCAACTAAATCTACATAGCCGCTCGTGGTATTGTACCCAGAGGCGTAGGCTGTGACCTGTCCCCCTATATCCAGGAAAACCACCGTAAGCTCTGTCCCGTTCGGTGCATCCGTAAGAACGATGTAGTCAACTGTCTGGGCTTGTACCTCCTCCTGATAGAAGATGAATAGGCTCACCATCAATAAAAAAAACAACATTACGCTCAATGCCCTGTTGCCTTTCATGAGTATAACCTCCCATTATATTATATACCCTCTATTATATAAAAACTAATATAAATGTAGTTTGGAAGGGTTTTTGCTTAATATATATGAATTTTGGAACAAATTTTGCATAAAATCGACATTCTCTTCATCGCAATATATTAATTTTAACTTAAACACTATATTTCTCATGAGGGTAATACTTGCTCTCCCTGCCAACCCTTTCTTTTTTTATCAAGCCTATCTCTTCCATTTTTGTTAGGTGATATCCAGCAACCTGACGACTGATTCCTATCGAGGCCGCAATCTTTTTCTGGCTGATACCTGATTTCATTTTGATGACGCCGAGGATCTTCTCCTGAGTGTCGCTGAAATAGTGTTCACTACCCTTCGATTTGGGAAAATCTTTGGGATAGAAACGCTTCCTTATTCCGTCCTCTTTTGAGTATATGATGTTGGCCCCCATCATTTGCCTTAGATGATAGGCAAGCTGCCCATTGGGCATATTCAGATCTTGTTTGATCAACCCGAAATGAGCTCCAGGATTGCCGATTAAATAGCCGTGGATTTTGTATCTGGTTGGCTGGTTAAGCAGCTCCTCTTTTTTTATCCTAGAATAGAGAGGGAGGAACAACATCAGTAATGCCCATTTTCCTACCTCTGTTAAAAAACTCCCAATGCTGATTGCTAAAATGGAGCCGATTATAAAAAACAATAGAAAAGGGAAAATTGGCTCGATTACCGGGCTCTTTAAAAGAAGAGCATCAACATCGTCACCCGTGAGGCCTGTTTCCAGGGCAACACTCCTATCAATAAGACCATCACTTTCCTCATCGATTGATAGTGTTACGGATTTGCTGGAACCCAAACCTTCCCAATTATTTACTTTATAGATGTGAGTTTCGTTATTGTTCAATCCCATATCCGTCAAATAAAAATCGTCCCAATTTTCCTCGACAGAGGTATGGAAATGCATTGAATAGCGCTTGTCATCCTCGTTGGTTGATAGGGATATGCTCTCCTCTTCGAAATCAAAAATGTAAGTATCTAAAGTACTCTCTGAGCATCGTACATCAGTAACACAATATTTTTTAATTATATCGTTTTCCACACCAATTACACTCAAGTCATAAAACCCCTCACCGGTCCCAAACACTTCCAAAGTATATGTCTCACCCATTGGAATGTAGTAAACCTCGACATCGCTGAACAACATAGCAGCAAAGGCCCCTACGATGTTATTGATCTGAGATTTGTTTAAAAGTCCTATCCGTCCCCCCTCTAAGTTTGTTATCAGAAGATCTGCAGGGCATTGCAATATAACTACATATTGGCCGCTAGCATTCAGGTATCCTTTGCCTTCCTGCTGCCCGGGAATTGCATTCGCCTGGTCGTTATTATCTATATCTTTTACGGTTACCGTTATTGTGCTGGTATCTTCCCCGCCTTCATCATCCATTATTGTTAAAATTACCGAGTAATTACCGTTCTCCTCATAGGTATGGGCCAGTGTTTCCCCAGCTTCTGTAGAGCCATCACCAAAGTCCCACTCATATTCGGTTAAATATCCATCAAAATCTGACGAGAAAAAACCATCGAAAAAGACGACACCAACAAGCTTGCAGATATCATTAAAATCTATTCTGGCTTTTTGCTCTATACCATGCTGTGAATTGAACAGAAGGTGTACCGAGTAAATATTGCCCAGGAATTCAAAGGTCACGATTACCGGATTTGAGCCTCCATTATTTCCATCATAGCTCAATACAATTTCATATACACAATTCGCATCCATTTCATAGGAGATCATCCCAATATCAGGTAGATTTGAATGCCTTGTAACTGTTATCCCATTTACGACAATTCCATCTTCTTCTAATTCCATTGTTATGACATTTTGCTTCCTACCCGTAACTCTCAACGTTATGTCGATAGAAAATGAAAAATCACCCCCTTGAAATCCTGTTCCATTGTGGTATTTGGCTATGGCTGTGGGAAGTTGATTGACGTTGATCACGAATAAAGGTCCGGTACGATTCGTCAAGGCGTCATAAGTGGCCGTTACACAGCAATAGCCTCCTTTCCATCCTGCTGAAAAATTGGTATATTCATTTGGGCCATAGCTAACATTTCCTACGATTGGGTTGTCGCTCTCCCATGTTGTTTTTACATCCTTTACATAGTCTGCTGTAAGATTGTACCCCGCAGCCCAAAATGTATCGTTATCGCCTTCATTATAGGTCCTATCAGCCACCCATGATCCGTTTCCATTTGGTGAATCAACGATCACTATGTAATCTATTGTGGGAGCCAAAACCGTTAGATCGCCAGTGGAATTATATATCCCGTTATACTCAGTCGTAACATGGCAGATGCTATCTTTATCTATCTTTTGGGCTGTAAATGTGGTCCAATAACCAGGTGATGTGACTTTGCCAACTGTTGTGTCATTACTCCACCATGTTGCCTCGAGCTCACCTAAATAGCCAGCTGTAATATTATAACCTGCGGCATAAAACTCATCCGTTTGCCAGACAATATATGTTCTGTCGGTAACGATGTTACCGGACCCATTGGGTTGATCTCTTATTTGAACATAGTCCACCGCAGGTTCTAGAACCGTGACCTGTGTTGTGTTCTGTTTGCCTGATGTGGAAAGGGTTATAGTGACTGTGCCCCAATTTTGGTCATCGCAGGTGATGTTCGAGGGGGAACCGGGTGAGGTGACTGTAACAATTGAAGTATTAGAACTGACCCAGGTTGCCGTGCTTGGGACGTCAGCAAAATAGCCTGCTGTGTAGTTGTACATCGCGCCGTAGTATGTATCTGAGGTTCCAACAGGATAGCTCTTGTAATTGGCGGGATCACCTAGGTCGATGCCACCCCCATCTGGCTGGGTTCTTATCTGTATGTAATCCACGGTTGGAGGGTTCACAGTCACGCTCGTCGTGTTTTGGGTGCCGTTAAAATCTGCATTAACGGTGCTTGTGCCGCCGATGAGTTGAGCCTGCACGGAAGTGGAGGCTCCAGGAGTTGTAACTGTTATCACACTTCCTCCGCTTGTTTCGTTCCATGTAGTGGAAGCAAAGTCGCCCAAGTAGCCAGAACTAAAATTGTAGGCTGCAGCCCAAAGTGTAAATGATTGTCCTACATCCAATGTCAGACTCCAGACTACCGAGCCTCCACCAGAAGGGGCATCTCGAATCTGGATGTAATCTACGGTTGCGGTTGTGATATTAATATCGAACGTATCATTACAGCCTAAAGTAACGCTCTCGCCTTTAACTATGGTCAAACCCCCTGTGACACCTGCAGTGAATGTTGTTGAGGTGCCTGTTAGATTGTCGAATGAACCCAATACAGGTATTTGACTCCAACTTACATTGACCAAATCGACAAAGCCACTGGTTGTATTGTAACCTGAGGCATAGGCTGTTATCTGCTCACCTGGAAATAATGAAACGTTTATAAGTTCGGTACCATTGGGCATATCTGTAATAATAATATAATCAATACATGGTTGGAGGATAATTACATCGAATGTATCATTCACACCTAATGTTAAATTCTCACCCATTATAGTTGTTGAACCAGCTGAATAACCGGCAGTAAATGTTGTTGAGTTCCCAGTGAGGTTGTCGAATGAACCCAGTGCCGGGGACTGCGACCAATTCACTTCAACCAATCCGATATAATAGCCTGTTGCATCATAGCCTGATGCATAGGCCGTAATCTGTCCACCCACAGGAAGAGTCATATTGTCGAGGGGGATACCGTTCGGGCTCTCTGTTATTATTATGTATTCTAACTCCGCAGATGAAGTAATAAGAGTGAGTTGGAATGTATCATTTAAGATCCCGTTTTCACCTTTTATAGTTGTCTGTCCCTCAGAGGTTCCTGTGAATGTTGAAGATGTTCCAATGGGATTATCAAAATCACCGAGATCGGGAGAGTCTGTCCAAGTAACGTTAACAAGCCCAATATAAACAGGTGAACCATTGCCAATTGTGGTATTATAGCCGGAAGCATAAATGAGGAGTGGGTCGCCAACATACCAGGACATATCATCTATCTCGACACCATTTGGCGAATCTGTTAAAAGTATGAAATCCGCTTCGGGCGGGTTGATGATCACATCAAACGAGTCATTCATTCCCGAGGTTGGTTCTTGGCCTGTTATCGTAGTTGTACCGTCTTCGTAGCCCGCTGTAAATGTTGTTGATGTGCCTGTGAGATTGTCAAATGAACCTAACGAAGGCGATTGACTCCAATCCACAATAACCAAACCTACATACCCACTGGTGTTATTGTAGCCTGAAGCGTAGGCCGTGACCTGCTCTGTAACATTTAGGACAACCGTTGTAAGCTCAGAACCATTCGGAGCATCTGTAATGTTTATATAATCTACTGAATCTGGTGGTGGAAGAAGAGTGAGCTGGAAGGTGTCATTCAGGGTCCCGTTATCACCTTTTATGGTTGTCAAGCCCTCAGAAGTTCCCGTAAATGTCGACGAATTTCCAGTGAGATTATCGAAATCACCAAGGTCAGGTGTGTCTGTCCAAGAGACTTCAACCAGTTCCATATAAATTGATGTCATATTGCCAAGGACTGTATCATTGTAGCCCGAAGCGTAGATAAGCAGAGGATCACCGATATACCAAGAAATATCTCCTATCTCGTTGCCGTTCGGAGAATCTGTTAAAAGTATGAAATCCAAGGTAGGTGGATTTATTGTTATATTAAAGGTATCGTTCAGCCATGGATCCGTGTCTTGGCCTGTTATGGTTGTTGAGCCGCCTTCACCACCGGCTGTGAATGTTGTCGATGTGCCTGTGAGATTATCAAATGAGCCCAACGAAGGCCATTGACTCCAATCTACAACTACCAAATCCACATACCCGCTAGTGTAATTGTAACCTGAAGCGTAGGCCGTGACCTGCTCGCCAACATTTAGGACAACTGTAGTGAGTTCAGAACCATTGGGAGAATCTGTGATGTTTATATAATCTACTGTATCCGGTGGCGGTTGAAGATTGAGCCAAAATGTGTCATTGACATCGAGTGTCCAATTTACTCCTTGTATAGTTGTCGTTCCTTCAGAGGTTCCTGTGAAATTCGAGTATGTCCCAACGGAATTATCAAAGTCACCGAGATCAGGTGTATCCGACCAGAGGACTTCGACAAGTCCTGCATAGGTATATGTATCATTGGGACCTGTATTATTGTAACCAGACGCATAGATGAGGAGGGGATCACCGATATACCAAGATAAATCTGGTATCTCATTGCCGTTTGGAGAATATGTAAGACGGATGAAATCTACTGTTGGCGGATTGATAGTAACAATGAACGTGTCGTTCAATCCAGATTTCTCATCCCAGCCTGTTATAGTTGTTGAGCCACCCGCATAACCAGCTGTAAATGTAGTGGATGTGCCTGTCCAATTGTCAAACCAACCCAATACAGGCGATTGACTCCAGTCCACAAGTACCAAACCAGCATAGCCACTAGAATAATTGTATCCAGACGCATATGCTGTAACGTTTCCCCCTATGTCCAGAACAACGGTGGTAAGTTCCGAACCATTAGGTGCGTCTGTTATAACAATATAATCAACCGAGGGGATCTTTACATTGAACCAATCGTACAGGTCCGTTGTAAAATTCTTGCCCATGATTGTGGTCATACCTGGGGACCAAGCAGTGAATGTAGTAGAATTTCCATACGTTGGATTAAGTGCCCCGAGTACAGGGTTTTGACTCCAATTAACATCCACCAGCTCAACAAAAGTGTCTGTGCTATCGTAACCAGAGGCATATGCTGTAACCTGCTCGCCCATATTTAGAATTACGGTCCCCAACTCTTCACCGCCAGGAGAATCTGTGATCAGTATATAATCCACAGTTAGCCCTAATACGGTTACCTTGGTTGTGTTAGTACGACCTCCATTATCCTCCAATGTAACCCAGACCCACCCAGAGTTCGTATCGCTACATACGATAGTTGAAGATGAACCTGGGCTTGTAACTGTCACGATTGAAGTATCGTTGCTCTCCCATGTTGAAGATAGGTTGACATCGCCGATATACCCGGCTGTGGAGTTATAAGCGGCTCCGTAGAAGGTGGTGATATGGCCCATTGGGTAACTTGGGTAGTTCGCGGGATCGCAGAGATTTATGCCTCCCCCACCTAGGGCTGTACGAATCTGGACATAATCTGTCGTTGGAGCCAAGACAGTCAATAAACCAGTCGAGTTGCTTATCATAGCGTTGTAAGTGGCTGTGACTGTGCACGTGCTGTTCACATCCACCCACTGGGCAGTGAAATTTGTCCATATCCCAGGAGATGTAACATTACCTACTGTTGGGTGGTCGCTCAACCACTCTACCGAGACATCCCCAATGTAGCCCTCAGTAAGGTTATAACCTGCGGCATAGAACTCATCAGTCTCCCATACAGAATATGTTCCTGTGGTGACGATGTTACCAAGCCCACCAGGAGCGTCTCTTATCTGAATGTAATCAACAGTCTGGGCCTCTACCTCCTCTAGAATAAAGAGAAAAAGGCTCAACAACATCAAAGCGAGCACAATTATGCTCAAAATCCTTCTTCCTCTCATAAGTATCACTCATGTACACCTATTGGAAAACTAATATAAGTGGTATTTGGTACACTTTTTTGCGTATTTTTTGCGGTTTTGATGGTGATTAAGGTTTACCCAGATATCCAGCAAAAATGAATCATTCGTTCAGACTTCCGGTTCTGTACCCCTCCAAATCCAGAGTGACATATTTGAAGCCCAATTCCTTGATTTTCGGCACCAAACCCCTCAACCTCTTCATATCTATTTCCTCCTCCCTGCCAATCTCGATCCTCGCAATATCCCCGTGAATCCTGACCCTAACATCCCGATAGCTAAGGGCCTTCAGAACCTCTTCCGCCTTCTCCACCCGTTTCAAATCTTCCTCATTTATGCTCATGTTCCTTGGAAACCTTGAGGAAAGGCAGGCCATCTGGGGCTTGTCCCAGGTTGGAAGGCCCAATGCCTTGCTTATTTTCCGTATCTCCTCCTTGCCCATCTCGGCCTCCATCAGAGGGCTCTTCACCTGGTTCTTTTCAACGGCATCCCTGCCGGGTCTGTAATCGTCCAGATCGTCGAAGTTGGAGCCGTCGATTATACAGTCATAGCCTCCCTTCCCCTTGATTTCGTTCAGAACCTTGAACAGGCCGTCCTTGCAGTAGAAGCATCTTCTTTCGTCGTTCTTAACGAACCTCTCATCCTCAAGCTCGTTATGGGGAATGACGCGGTGGTTTAGACCGTATTTATTTGCGAAATCTTTGGCCTCCAGTAGCTCGCTCCTTGGCAGCGTTGGGGAGTCCGCTGTGACTGAGAGCGATCTGTCCATGAGCGCATTGCAAAGGTAAGCGAGAAGGGAACTGTCCACCCCTCCTGAGAAGGCCACAATGCCGCTCTCGCACTTGGTGATGCTCTGGCACAGCCTCTGGAACTTCTTTGGAAGTTCAGGGTCGTCCTTTGCGAGAATCTCGATTATCTCATCAACTTGAAATGCAGGTTGTTCCGGTCTCTCCATGGTACCGAACCAAAAGAGGCATGTCTTTATTTAAAACTTTATAACAATAGATTATAAATGCATGCAATTGTATTACCTTCACAAATCGTGATATCATGTATACATTGGATGACGGTAAGTTCGCTGTAAAAACCGCGAGAAGCATAATCGAGGCGGTTGTGTCGGGCAAGGAGTTCACAGTCCCCGAGCCTCCGGAGATATTCAAAAACAAATCCGGGATCTTCGTCACCATCAACACATTTCCAAAACACAATCTCAGGGGATGCATAGGCTATCCAGAACCGATATTTCCCTTGATAGAGGCCTTGGAGAAGGCTGCTGAGAGCGCTGCCCTCCATGATCCAAGGTTTCCGTCTGTGGAGGGAGAGGAGCTCGATAACATAGTGATAGAGGTGAGCCTTCTCACGCCGCCGGAGCAGATCGAGGTGAGCAAGCCTAAACAATATGTTAAAGAGGTGAAGATCGGCAGGGACGGGCTCATAATCGAGAAGGGGGAATACAATAAGGGTCTACTTTTACCTCAGGTTCCAGTGGAATGGAATTGGAAGGTGGATGAGTTTCTCTCCCATACCTGCATGAAAGCAGGGCTTTTACCTGATTGCTGGCTCGATGAAGGCACCAAGATATACAAGTTCTCAGCCGAGATATTCGCAGAGGTGGAGCCAAAAGGGGAGATAGTTGAAAAGACGTTAAAGGAATAAATATGGAAATCGTAATTGAAGGCAATGCCTTCGTCAATGGAGAGCTGGTGAAATGCTGTATAGGGGTTGAGGAAGGCAGGATAAAGGCGATAAAGAAGATTTTGAAGGGCGACAAGCACCACGATTTTGGGGATAAACTCCTCTTACCCGGGGGCATAGATGCGCATGTCCACTTCAGAGATCCGGGCTTGACGCACAAGGAGGATTTTGGAACTGGCACGACAGCGGCTGCGTTTGGAGGCGTAACATGCGCGCTCGACATGCCGAATACGATTCCCCCGACAACGAGTTTGACTGCCCTCAAGGAAAAAGCGAGGGTTGCAGGGAACAAAGCCTTCGTGGATTTTGGATTGTACGCCGGGGTAACCCAGAACTCGAATATCGAGGAGCTGTCAGAGGTGGCAATCGCCTTCAAGATCTACCTTGCCACGACAACCGGTGATTTGCTCTTTAACGATTACGAAACTCTACCTAAGATGTTTGAGCAGATAAGCGGAACAAAGAAGACTGTATGCGTTCATTGCGAGGACGGGTCATTGATGGACAAGGCTGTAAAGCCTGACACATTGAAAGAGCATTTAAAATCCAGGCCGAATCGATGCGAGGCCTCGGCCATCGAAAAGGTTATTTCCCGCCTTGATACCGCAAAGGTGCACATCTGTCATGTCTCCACAGCCGAAGGCGTGAGGCTGGTAGAAGATGCGAATGTCACCTCTGAGGTCACACCCCATCACCTGTTCTTTAACTCAGATGCAAAGCTCGGCTCCTTAGGGAAGGTCAACCCGCCACTGAGGGAGAGAAGGGACAGTGAAGCATTATGGGGGGCCCTCAGCCGAGGCACAATCGATATCATGGCTTCGGACCACGCACCGCACACACTGGAGGAAAAGGAGATCTTTTCAGAGGCACCTTCGGGAGTACCTGGGGTGGAGACCATGCTGCCTCTGATGCTTTGGAGAGTTAAACATCACAAGTTCGATTTGGTGAGGCTTGTGAATGCGGCAAGCGAAAGACCAGGCGAGATATTCGAGGTAAACAAAGGGAAAATCGAGGTAGGCTACGATGCCGATATAATAATGGTTGACATGAGAGAGGAGTCGGAAATAGAAGGTAAGAATCTTCATTCCAAATGCGGATGGACTCCTTATGAAGGTCTCTTGGCGGTATTCCCAAAATTCACTTTCGTGAGGGGAGAGGTTGTGATTGAGGATTGGGAGTTGACTGGGGAGAAGGGTTTTGGGAGAATGGTGGATAGTCCATAAATTTACCACAACCTTAATATAACATAGACCTTATTTTACTTCGAAATAAACCCAATGGAGCGGGAAGAAATGAGAGATACAGAGGATACACTGTTTTACGCAGGATACGCATTTGTGATCATAGTGCTTGGCATGATGATTCTGCTCTATTCCATGAATGCCCTGGATGCAGGACGTGCCTTTGGCATATGGCTTCTGAGCACAAGCCTGATACTCATCGGCCTAGGGGCTGTGAGAACGGAATCGGCGCCCTACGGCTCAAGGATGCTGATAGGCTCAGGGTTTTTCTTCGCTATTATCTCGATAGCGGTTTTGGGGATAATCCTGGAAGTTATAAACCCAGTTTCGGCCTTTGCAATTCTGGTTCTGCTGTTGGGCCTTGGGATCCTGGGCTTAGGGGTCAGGCGAAGCAGAAGCACATCATGATCTGATCACCAAAGGAACGTGCCCAATATGGTCGATTTGAGGGAGAGGGTAAAGGAAGACCGCGGACTCCTTAAAAAATTGGAGCTTGCCATTCCAGGGTTTAGAGGTTATAGAAAGCGGGAAGATTTGAGGATAGCGGACAGTCTCCTCAGGAGGCAGTTGGCAGATAACCTGGGCAGTATCAGGGAGAAGGTGGAGCTGTGCAGGCAGGACCTGGCAAAGGACATGGAAATGGATTTGCTCAACAACATCGCCGCCGTGATGAACCACATTACTTCAACAGAGAATAGGGTGAGGCATGCAGAGCAGGGCTATTCAGGCGTGTCAGCGGACTACAATGTAAGGGAGGATGAACTTCACAAGATGTACGAATGGGATTTGGATCTCATAGACGATATCGAGAGGCTTTTAAACGCTGTGGTATCGCTGCAGAGCGCTGTGAGCAGCGGAAAAACGGCGGAGATAACTCATAAGATAAATGATATGGAGGGAGAGATCAGAGCCTTCAATACGCTTTTTGACAGGCGTGTTCAGACCATTGCAGACCTGGGAGCTCAGGGAAAATAGGCTTTTACAGTTCAAAAAAGGAGGGATAACGGAGGGATAAAGTATGAGTTTGCTTGGTGTAGATACCTTCAATTGGGAGGACGGTTACAAAGGCGAGAACGTCATGTACCGCGTTCCAAAGAACATCAGATGGAACGATAACGTCGTGGTCAGGGAGGACGAATATGCTGTGTTCTTCAGGGATGGTAAGGCCATGCATGTCTTCGATAGGCCCGGCAGATACGCGATGACCACATTGAATGTACCAGTCCTGGCAAGGCTCGCCAAGACCTTTACAGGTATAGTGCAGTTGGGCGAGATATATTACCTTCAAAGGAGGGAGATGAGGGGCAAATTCGGATCTGCCGAGCCACTCGTGTTCAGGGACAAGGATTTTGGTATGGTCAGGCTCAGGATGTTCGGCCAGTTCTCCTATAAGGTCCTAGACCCCATTCTTTTCATGACCCAGTTTGTGGGCACGAAAGGCCTTTCCACAAGTGAGGAGGTTGTGGACTGGATGAAGGATCAGATCGTCATGAGCCTAAACGACGCCCTTGGAGAGCTGAAAAGGGACAAGGGGATGGGCGCTGCGGACATGCCCGCCTATCTCGAGGAAATCGAGCAGATACTGCTCGTCAAGGTTGATGACGACGTGGCAAGATACGGCGTCAAGATAATGAAACTCACAGGCCTGAACATCAACCTTCCCGAGGAGGTTCAAAAGGCCGTTGACATGAGGGGTGCAATGGGGGTTCTCGGCACCGACTACATGAGGTACCAGGCTGGAAAGGCAATGGTGGGGGCAACAGAGGGAGGGGGCGGCGGAGGTGGTGGGGCAGGTAACACTGCTGCTGCAGGAATGGGCCTTGGTGTGGGCGCAGGCTTGGGAATGATGATGCCCCAGATGATACAGGGCGGTCAGGCTCCGCAGGCTACGATACCCTGCCCAAAATGCAATGCAAGCGTTCCTTCAAATTCCAAGTTCTGTCCAAGCTGCGGTGAAAAGATGGGTGAAAGTGGCGGAGGCGGTGGGGGTATCAGCTGTCCGAAGTGCAATGCAGCAGTGCCAGAAACCTCGAAATTCTGCCCAGAATGCGGTGCAAAGATGCAGGCTAGCTGCCCGAAATGCAACGCAGCCATTTCTCCTGGAACGAAGTTCTGTCCTGAGTGTGGAGAGAAAATTGAAGGATAGAAGATTTTTTAATTTTTACACCGACAGAGCGGTACTGAAGGTCAATTAGAATTCTAAATGTTCTTGTAGATGTTCCCGCTCAGGGCGCCGCTGCCCTTTATCTCTTCTTCGATCTGTTTCAATTGCAGAATTCTCTTGAATGTTGGAGGATGTGTTGATCCCATTTCGTTCCAGCTGTTCCATCTGCTTTTTGCCTCGGCTTCCATTGCCTTTTCGAGTTCGTACTCATCCAGCACACCGTCGCCGTCCAGGTCGTACTGATGTTTCTTCTTCATTATGTTGCCGATCTCCATCCTTGCCAAAACTGGATCACCGATGTAGAAGGCCCTTGCCCCGGCGCTTTCCTTCTTTGAGAGAGAAAGGCCGTATGTGATCTTAGCCAATGCAGAGCTCAGTCCATGCGGATTCATGGTGATGTAGGCTGAGTAAGAATCAGCATAGTACTCCCTGAGCCTTGAAAGCCTCTTGACCAAGAGGAATGTGATGAAGTATATGGCAAAGGCAAGGGCAGCCAAGGCCAGAAGGATCGCACCGGCTTCCCTTCTGCTGCCCCTTCCTCCAAAGAAAAACATGAAGGCCACCATGTAGGCCAAAAGAGGTATGGCCCCTGCGAGTGTCATTATTATTACATCCTTATGCTTTAGATGGCCTATCTCATGGCCCAGAACAGCCTTGATCTCATCGTTGTTCAATCTCGTCAATAGACCGGTGTGCACACCAAGGGTTGCAGAGTTTAAAGTCCTGCCAAATACGAAGGCGTTGGGTGTCGGATCTTCAACTATGGCCAATCTCGGCATGGGCACGCCCGATTTCTGACAAAGCTCAGTTACCATATTTTCCAGAAAGGGGTTCTCCCCCTTCTTCAGATATTTCAATCTCGTGCTCCAGGCGACAACACCAGGGCCTATGAGCCATTGAAGCAGGATGAACATGAGGGTGAGAAATATCACGATCCCCCAGCCGTATAATCCTGCGCCTGGCAAAACCACGAGACCAATGGCTCCGATGAGGATGAACAGAAGCAGCCAGACAAGTAAAAGGGTGGTTGCCATTCCACGCTTCAATCCGCTAAGTGATGCCATTGAACGGGTTATTAGATTTTGCAGATAAATAACTTTTCGTCCTTGTTGTCATTACCCAATATTGGCATAGATTTCGATAAACGTTTGAACAGATTTCTCATTTGTTAGGGGGAATTGTTTTTATCAATTTTGATAATAATCTGGCAAAATGAAAACCCCAACCCCAACCTTATAGGAGGAAAAAATTTCGGGTCAGATAGCCGCGAAAATTTATGCGAGGAAGGGTAGTTGGAGTTGGGGATTATAACATAGATTTCGTACCCTAAATATCTTTCTATTACCCTTGAAAGGGCCCCTCAGGATGGCTGGATAGACGCTGTATATAAAATATACGTCTTATTGAGGTCATATATGAAAAGCAACGCATCCCCACAATCCAAATAACCAAATATATAAATACGCTGATGATTCTATACTTATGGAAGCGATTATCACACCATGGGATGTGTTTGAGATGAGGAAGTTTGTGACTGTAATTATAGTGGGCGCCATGATGTTAACTTTATTCTTGGGGTTGTTTGGTGGTGTTGTTGAGGAGGTGGAAGGAAGTGCTACTTATGATACAGGGACCAATACGATTATTGTTACAGATTCACCGAATACCCTCGCTACAATTGATATAGCCATTGATCTTATTGATCCAAGTATTTTTTGGTATAACTCTAGTGATGCAAGTTATTCAACAAAAGCAAATATTTTAGTGGCGGATGGTGCTAATCTAAGGTTTTTTGGGAATGATATACTAAAGTTCGATATGAATGCCTCAGATGAGCTGAATTTAACGGTAAGTGGGGTTATTGAAGTATTAGGTGAAAGTGCCGCAAATCCTGTGACGTTTACCTCAAATGAATCCACCCCTGCGGCTGGTGATTGGGAGGGGATAATTTTCAATACTTTAACGGCATCATTTTCTGAAGTGAACTTTTTCAATATTTCTTATGCAATGATCGGAATTTTCTGTGATGCGAGCGCTCCAACCATTGAAAATTCAAGAATAAATAATTGCTCGGACAATGGGATTATTATTAACGGTGCATCCCCGATTATCGATAACGTGGAGATATCAAATAATGGCAATGGTGGTGGTGATGATGCTGGTTTACTTGTGATTTCCTCCTCACCGATTATTGAGAACACTACATTTCTAGCCAATCCTGATAGAGATATTTTTCTAAAAAGTGATTCCCATCCAATCTCATTAAATTCTAGTTCCTCCTGGGGTAAGATTTTTTTCAACGATGCCATTTCAAATATCACAGTAAAATGGTACCTTGATGTATATGTAGAGGACAATGTCACCGCCTCTCCAGTCCAGGAAGCTACGGTCTGGGTAGGTGATTGGTATGGCAATCCTGAGGGAAATTCACCTTTTACTACAAATACGGAAGGGCATGCCCAATGGATACAAGCAGTTGAGTACATTCGGAATAGTTCGGGTCTAACAGATTACACTCCCCACAACATCACGGTAACCCACAACGACTACTATACAGGCTATGCCGAACCCGAACCCACCATCGATACTTCCAAGCTTGTTCAGGTCAACCTGACAATGATAAGCAAGGATTTGACTACCAATGCAGAGAACATCACCTTCTCCCCCAGTGGAGTGCCGGTGGCAGGGGAAGACCTCACCGTATATGCAAAAATCCACAATATAGAGATCGAATCAGCTCATGATGTTCGCGTGATCATTATCGACAACACCACGGAAAGTGAGCAGGAAATTTATAATTCCGAAATTAGCGAGATTCAAGGCAACAGTTTCAAGAACGCAATAGAGGTCTGGCAGCCGACACCGGGCAACCACAGGATTGACGTATTCATCGATCCTTTCAACGAGATCAAGGAAGTGAACAGTGACCCCGGGATTGATGCCGAAGCAAATAACGATGCATCAACAACCATCGAAGTCAACGCCAGACCAACAATAAATATCACCGAGCCGGAAGAAAATGATGAAGTTAACGGCACTATATTCATAAATGGCACGGCCTGGGATGACATTCGGGATGATGAAATCGGCCTACCTATAAATAACATAACGCGTGTGGATATCAGACTAGAAGAGCCCGATTGGATTGAATTATATCCACCTCTTGACATAACACCTATTAACACATCAGGTGGTTTTGAATGGCATTACGAATGGGATACCAACTATTGGGATGGTACACCACTTGCTGATGGAATTTATACAATACAGGCTAAGGCCTGGGATAATTACCACAATTCATCAATCTACAGCGTCCAAGTCACAGTAAACAACTCCATGGGCAACACGCCGCCAAACGCCGTGATAAACGAGCCTCAGGAGCCAAACGCATTCAACGTCAGTGACGTCATTACATTCAACAGTTCGGACTCGGATGATGATAAAACCCTGCCTGAGTATCTCAACCATACCTGGGATTTCGATCATACGGTTGATTCCGATGGCGACGGGAATTTCACGAACGACGAGGACGCATTCGGAAACATCACGACCTATGCCTATGACAAGAAAGGATCGTTCGATGTCACGCTCAAGGTAACGGACGAGGGCGATCTGAACGATACAGCAGTGGTCACTGTAAATATTTTGAACTATCGCCCTGTTGCTAACATAACCGTCACCAACTCCACACCTACCGTGAACCAGACCGTGACTTTCAACGGCACAGGCTCTCACGATCCTGATGGCGTTATTACTACATACTTCTGGGACTTTGACGATGGCACATTTTCGCCTCTGCCTATCGTTAATCATTCATTCAACGAAACCAGAATTTTCAACGTTACTCTTACCGTAACAGACAATAATGCAACACTCAATAGCACCTGGATTCTAATCGATGTTTCATCAAACTCACCCCCTAATGCGGTGATAACCTCACCGCCAAGTGGAAGCGAGTACAATGTCGGTGAGGTGATAACCTTCGACGGCTCGGATTCTAACGATGCCGAGACTGCACAAGAAGACCTCAACTTCACCTGGGATTTCGATCATACAGTGGATTCGAATGGCGACGGAAATTTTACGAATGATGAGGATGCGTATGGAAACATCACAACCTATGCATACAATGAGAAAGGATTGTTCAACATCACACTCCTCGTTACAGACGAGGGAGGGCTGAACGATACGGCAGTTGTCACTGTGAACATCTGGAACTACCTACCTGTTGCCAATATAACCGTCAATAGTACTCAGGTTTACGAGAATCAGACCGTTACCTTCAATGGTACAAATTCAACAGATCCAGACGGTGTTATAACCTCATACTTCTGGGATTTCGATGATGGCGATATTTCATTTTTGCCTATCGCGGATCACACGTTCAACGAGACCAGAATATTCAATGTTACCCTTACCGTGTACGATAACAATGCAACCTACAATAGTACCTGGATTCTCATAAATGTCCAGCCCAATGAACCTCCAAATGCGATCATCGATGAACCTTTCGAGGGCGAATTTTTCAGCGTGAACGAGACCATAATTTTCAACGCAACAAGCTCGTGGGATACAAACGATGAGGATTTGGAATATTACTGGGATTTCGGCGACGGTAATTCCAGCGGTTGGATAACCGAACCGAGCACTACGCATTATTATTCGGATTATGGTGCGTTTCCGCTTTTCAATTATACAGTTAGGTTGAGGGTCAGGGACAATGAAGAGCTGGAGGATGAAGATCAGGTGGATATCATCGTCAACAACTATCCGCCAGTGGCTGTGGCAGATGCAAATATAACAGTTGCCATGACAAACCAAGATATTACCTTTGATGGCTCGGATTCCTACGATGATGATGGAACGATTACGAATTACCTATGGGACTTTGGTGAGGGTAATACCTCCTTGGGTATGATAGTAGAGCACCAATTTTCACAAGATGGTGTATATTATGTTAACCTTACTGTCACCGATAACCTATTAGCGACCAATACAACCACGATTATGATAACCATCATAAACCGCGATCCAATAATTTACGAGGCCTTAGCAAACCCGCAAACGGCATATGTGGGAGAGGAAATAACATTCAATGTTACAGCAAACGACACTGACGGATATGTTGTTATGTACGAATGGGACTTTGGTGATGGCAGCGGTTATAATGATTTCACGTCTGAACTGGGTAACACCACATATTCATATAGTTCAATAGGGGAATATATAGCGCGTATACGAATTACGGACGATGATGGAAACACATCCATAGCTGAAGTGAACATCGATATTGAGAACACACCGCCTGAGATTACCATAACCTCTCCAATAGAAGATGAACCGGTTGAAGGCATAATATCCATTACAGGCAATGCCTGGGATGTAGACGGTGATGTTTCCCTAGTTGAGGTAAAAATCGATAACGGTGATTGGAAGTTGGCTACTGACAATTCCGGAAACGGCTCATGGTTCGAATGGACATATTCATGGGACACGAGGGATGTTAACAACGGCACTCATAAAATATACGCAAGGGCAAACGATTCCGAGAGTTGGTCCGATCCACTGACAAACGTCTCGGTTATTGTGGCCAACGAGCCCTCAGGCATCGAAGTAACATCGAATTTGAACCCAAGCACAGTAGAGGCTGGGGGGACGGTGGAGGTTTACGGCTATGTAACTTACGATACCGGAGGACCTACCGAAAACGTGGAGATAAACATATCTATTCAGAATGAGGTTGGTTACTGGCTCAACACAACAGACAGCAACGGTTATTATACAGTGCAAATTACGGCACCAAGCGAAGCAGGTACCTATGTTGTGAGGGTCAATGCGAAAAAAAATTCTTTCACCGATGTAGATCAGAAAACCCTCCAGGTCATAGAAACCACGGAACCTGACCTTAAAGTATCAACAGACGACATCGCCTTCTATCCTTCAGCCCCTGATTCGGGTGATACGGTAGAGATAAGAATAACGGTGCATAATATCGGAAATGCGGATGCAAACAATGTTGGCGTTAACGTCTACACCGGTGACTCAGATTCACGAGATACGTTAATAGGTTCTGATACTATAACAAACATTGCCGCAGGCGGTAATCAGCTTGCCACGGTGGACTGGGATACCTCAGGAATATCAGGTGAGGTGTACATCTATGCCGTTCTGGACCCGAATAAGATAATAACTGAAAGCGATGAGACCAACAACGAAGCCTCCAAACCAATCACGGTGCAGGGCAAACCTGATTTCGCTATTGCTGACGGGGACATAACATTCGGCACACAAAATCCAAAACAGGGAGAGACTTTCACGATTCTTATAAAGATCAACAATATTGGCTCCCAGGATGGAACAGTAAACTACAAGGTTTACGATGGCGACCCAGATGCGGGAGGAAAAGAGATCGACTCAGGCAATGTACCCATTGCAGCGGATGACGATGAAACCGAGAGTGTTGAATGGACGCCGGATGAAGGCGGGGAACATGATATCTGGGTTAGGCTGGATCCCAACGATATCGTTGACGAGTTTAGGGAAGACAACAACGATGCCCACAAAACGATCACCGTGGAGGCGCTACCTCCCGAAGAAGGTATTCCTGGTTGGTTGATTCCATTGATAGTGATCCTGGTCGTGGTTGTATTACTGATAGTCTTCATATTGAGCAGGAAAGGAAAGGGCCCCAAACCAGAGCAGGAAATACCTCTTGCTAAAGTTGTGGAAAAAGAAGTGGAGGCCACCGAGGAGGAAAAGGAGGAAGAGAAGAAAGAGGGCCTGTTGGAAAGCCACGGCGGAATAAGGATAGGATAGGTCAATCTCGGCTTTTATCCAGCTCAAGAACGTTTTTAAGGGTTTCTTTTAGTTTCGGTACGGTGGCGTAATTTTCGATATCCTTAGGGGAAATCCATCGGTGATCTATGTGCTCCCAATCCAGCTTAATCTCCTTCTTCTTTATCTCGAACAGAAAAGGATGAACCGCCCATAATACCGCCTTATCCCTGGCATAGACGACGTTCCCCTTTCTAACTAAATTGTAATCATAACTTTCCAAACCCAATTCCTCTGAAATCTCCCTTGGTGCGGTTTCGTCCGCACCTTCGCCTTCTTCCACATAGCCAGAAACACAGGCCCATCTCCCCTTGTAAGTCCCAACATCCCCGCTTCTTTTAAGTAAAAGCACCTTACCTTTGTAAGTTACAACTGAAGTGGCGACATACTTTAGAACCACATTTCTCAGGCCCACAACTCCTGCTGAACCGTTAACGACGACCTCATCATCGTTTTCCAGCAGTGATATGTCTATCATGTCCACCGCAGGCAAATCCGAATTTATCGCATCCTGAGCAACGATCCTATCCAGGGATTCTGCCACAAGGGCTTTAGGCTGTATATTCCTCTCCTTGAGCCTGGTTAAGGTCTCAGGATATTCCTTCATCTGCCTGGTTTGAGGAAAAACAAGAACTTTACAGGTTATGGGTTCACCGTATAGCTCGCTTTCCTTGTTTAGAATCTCTGAGGTCTCCAAACTCACATCTTCTGCCAAAGAGAGAGGTAACAGGCTCTTTATCACCGTTCCTTGAACTTCACCTTTGGATACCTCTCTTCCGGTTATTCTGATCTCACCCTGGGCTTCCTCTATCATTCTATACCCCACCCCAATGACAGGATACCGGGATACATTATCCCAGCTCAATAGGGAGACGGTATTTCCTGCCTTTCTAATGCCTTATTCCTCTCTTTCGGCACTTGCTCTGTAATTTATCTCATGCTCTACGGCTATGAACTTGTCGGCTATCTGGTGTAGCGTAGGTGCGTTCAGCGAGAGTATCGCCTCCGTTATCAGCCCCCTTAGCAAGCGTTTTAAGGTCTCCTTGTCCATATCTATCGCAGCCTCAACAAGCCCTTCAACGATCTCCTTCTCGTCGATTTCTATGGTTATTTTCATTTTCATCACCTTATCTATTCTATCCTGAATGATGATGGGAGAGACCTAAACTCCATCCTTCCTTAAAAAATTATGGTTTGTGTTTCTCGAACGAAGAGCTGATAAAATAAAAAAACATTTATATGTCTAATTATACATATGTATGTTAAAACATATATGGTGATTAAATGGATGAATCGAAATTCCTGCGATGCGTTACAGAGGAAAGCCGGAGAAGCATACTGAAATTTCTGGGAAAAGAGGAGAAATGTGTGTGTGAAATAGTGGAATATACAGGCAAGGAGCAGTCTGTGGTTTCGCATCATCTCGCTTCATTGCGCAATTGCGGTCTTGTGCAAAGTCGACAGGACGGCAAGAGAATCCTCTATAAGGTTACCAACCCTGAGATAATTGAATTTCTGAGAAGGGGAGAGAAACTGGCAAAGAAGATAGAAGATAACAAAGGGGGGTGTGAATAGCTGCCCAAAGAACGAACACTTGGTTTTTTTGAGAAATATCTCAGTTTGTGGGTGGTGCTCTGTATTTTAATTGGCATAGCTCTGGGAAATGCATTTCCAAGAATGGCTGAGGTATTGAATGCAATACAGTATGCTAATGTTTCCATTCCAATAGCGGTGTGCCTGTTTTTTATGATATATCCGATAATGGTCCAGATAGATTTCAGAAAGGTGATCGAGGCTGGTAAAACTCCAAAGCCTGTGGCAATAACGCTGTTCGTTAATTGGGCTATCAAGCCCTTTACAATGGTGTTCTTTGCATGGCTCTTCATGAGCATGATTTGGGCGCCTTATATCTCGCCGGAAAATGCATCCCAATACACGGCAGGCATGATTCTGCTGGGCGTCGCGCCTTGCACGGCAATGGTTCTTGTTTGGAGCTACCTTTCAAAAGGGAATATGGGACATACACTTGTCATGGTGGCCATAAACTCCATTGTTATGCTGTTCCTGTACGCACCTCTCGGAGGTTTTTTATTAGGTGTGGCAAGCATTCCTGTACCTTGGGCAACGATAGCTTTCTCAGTGGGTGTGTATGTTGGCGTTCCTATAGTAGCAGGCTATTTTTCAAGAAGGGAGATATTAAGGAGGAAGGACTTGGAATGGTTCGAGGGCAGTTTTGCACCTAGATTGAAATACATCTCGATAATCGCTTTATTGGTAACGTTGGTTTTACTTTTCAGCCTTCAAGGTGATGTCATAGTGGAACAGCCAATGGTCATAGGGATGATAGCCCTGCCTCTGTTCATACATACGATGTTCATATTCTGGATAGCGTATGGGATCTCCTGGAAGTTGAAGCTCAATTATGAAGATGCTGCCCCAACATCCCAAATAGGGGCAAGCAATCATTTTGAGGTGGCCATCGCAGTGGCAGCCATGCTTTTTGGCCTCGATTCAGGTGCAGCATTGGCCACAGTGGTGGGAGTGCTCATAGAAGTTCCTGTAATGTTGGGTCTTGTGAAAATTTGTCTTTCAACGAGGCATTGGTTTATATGAAAATATAAATTTTTCATTGCAATATATTTAAACTCAAGAGAAAATACGACGCAAAAGATTAAAACTTTTGCACCCATATTAGGGAACCATGAATCCCTGTGTTGAGGCTGCAAAAAAAATCGCGGATAGCGTTGAAGTCACATGCCTCTATATCGTCACGAACGAGGCTAAGTTCATCGACGGTATAATGCAGTCTCTGCCTGACATCCGGACAATAGTGGCCACAAGCGATCAGGAGCTTCAAAAATTGCTGAGGGACAAGGAGATCAGGGTTAAGAAGCTCTCGAAACACCCCTTGGGGGGCATAGATGTCATGGGCCAGGCAAAGGAGCTTTTGGTCTCAGCGTGGGGTGATGGCAGCCTTAAAATAGATGATAAAGTGCTTTGCATAATTTCCACAGAAATCGATGCCCTTGTGTTATTCGATGTTAAGGATATCGGCATAACCAGCATAAAGGAAAAGGTAATGGATAGGATAGACCTGAAGGTTCTCGAAGCCGCCTTCAGCATCGCAACGCAGATCGCAAGGGAAGGCAGGGAGGGGAAGCCTGCAGGTGCTTTGCTCGTTCTCGGTGATGCAGAGAAAGTGATGAAGAATTCCAGATCATTGATCATCAATCCTTTCGAAGGGCATGAAAAGAGCGGCAGACATCTTCTGGACAGGAAGAATGTCGCCACCATAAAAGAGTTCGCCCTCCTGGATGGCGCCCTTATCGTTGATAATGAAGGGTACGCGGTTGCAGCAGGGAGGTATATTGTAGGGGTGAGCTGGGATCTGTATCTCCAGGGAGGGCTGGGAGGCAGGCATTTAGCTGGAGCCTCGATTACAAAAACCACGAAGGCAATAAGCATGGTAGTTTCTTCAACTGGTACGATTCGTGCATTCAAGGATGGCGAGGAGATATATAGGATGGGCGTGAGCTAGATAATTTAATTATATAAGGGGGCTTATTGCCCACACATCACTCGGTTTTATATACCCAATCCTCATCGCATTTCGTGTAGGTCACGAATTCTTCCTCTTTGAAAAAAAGACCGATTTCTCTCTTCGCACTTGTTTCAGAGTCTGAGCCGTGAACGATATTCTTCCCCGTAAAAAGACCGTAATCCCCGCGTATCGTGCCTGGTGCGGATTCTAATGGGTCTGTTTTCCCCATCATATTCCTGACGACAGATATGGCATTTGAACCTTCCAGTACCATGGCCACAACAGGACCTGAGGTTATGTAATTCACGAGTTCATTATAAAATGGTTTGCCCTTATGCTCTGCGTAATGCCTCTCTGCGAGCTCAAAAGTGACATGAACCATCTTCATTGCCACGATCTTCAAACCACGGCTTTCGAATCTGGCAATTATTTCGCCAATTAATCCTCTTTGGGCTGCACCGGGTTTTACCATAACAAAGGTCTGCTCCAAGATCCTCCCACCTTTTATTTTTCTACTTCCGCTTTTTTACTTTCCTTTACCTTCCCTTTCTCACCCTCGGTCTTCTTCCTGGCGACCTTTTTTAGCTTCTTGGCAACTTTCTTCCCAGGCTTGCCCTTCTTTCTCTTTGCCTTCTCCTTCTCCTTGGCGGAAATCTTGGCTGACTTTTCCCTCATATATGCCTGAGTCCATCTCGTTCTCCTGGGTAACCTCTTGAGTACGATCAAATTTTTGTGGCATTTGTTCGTGCAGAAGTTGAAGACTGTGCCATCTGTTTTGATGAACATTTTCCCAGTACCGGGTTCTATTTCGTTGCCGCAAAACGAACAGACTCTTCGCTCAACCATGGTCCCACGCACAACTATTTAACGCTGAGTTTTCTGGCCTCTCTTGCGGTCTCTTGAAGGAGAAGAACATCTCCCAACTGGA
>CBDUXN010000022.1:0-29611 GCA_965371185.1 uncultured Thermoplasmata archaeon | reverse complement strand
TCTTACCAAAGGGGAGATGGGAATTTAAGAAGTATTCATTATAATGATTGCAGTCGTTATAGTAATTAGGAAATAATAGAAAAAGGGTTATTGTTTTTTAATTATATTATTCAAAAGGTGCGTCCAACTCTTTGAGGTATCCAGATAGCGTAAATCAATGGTATATATACAACGCACACTCATAGGGGGATAGACTTCTTGGCAAACTACTATGTATTTATCTTCCTCGACTGATATTTCTCTTAGGATAGAAGTTACCTCATCAAAGGAGGGGATTGATTCTATCTTCTCCCTGATGTGAGTAGTAGGTTGTGGTTTTGTTATGAATAGACGATATAGTTGTTCAGATGGCGGTCTCGACTTTCTTGGTTTCTTATCTTTACCTCTCGGCATATTATCACTCCCCAGGAGGGTATCTTCGTTTTTTATATCCACACCTTGGACATATGTATGATCCTCTCTTCTGTCCTTTGAATGTATAATGTTTAAGAACAAGATATGCTCTATAACATTTTTTACAGAGAGTTTGCACATGACCTTTTCTAACCTCTTTTGTAAAACGATTATAATAAAGATACCAATCCATAGGCAACTTGGATAAATGTTCGCTTATTTCAAACCCTGTGTTCTCTTCCACATACTTCACATCTCTGGGTAGCATATTAAAGACTATCAGTTCGTTTATTTGTGTTATGAAATCTACATCCGCATCCTTTAGCCTTTGGGTTGTCGCTATTATGCCTATGCGTCCACCTCTGTCTCCAACAGGTTCTTTCATCTTCCGTTTGATTGTAGCTTTTAGATGTTTAGGACAATATCCGACCTTACTATTACCTCTCAGAGTTACGGAAGAGATTTCGTCTATAACAAAGGTCAGGTATCTCATTTGATTTACATAGGCGGTTAATGTATCAAATTCTGCGATTCTTTTATCATCATCCATTATCATAGATTCTCTTGGTTGAAACACTATCCTGTTTAATCTATTGACATATGCTCTTTTAAAGCTCGGTATGTTATTAACAAGAGCATCGTATGATGTAGGATTGTCTATGGAATAACCGAATTGACAATCGGGGTCGTAGATAACATACCTATTTAATCCGTTCACAAAGTCTCTGAGATAGAATGTTTTTCCACATTGCGTAGAACCTACGACGAGCATCCTTTGGTAGTAGTTTCTTCCCATGTTTACATCCTCTTGTAGTGTTTCATCGTTATGCCTTAAACCGATATTATGACCTTTATTTTAAGCCGAGGATAGGGTTCTCCGCTAATCCTCGGCATTTAACGGGGAGGGTGAATAGTAAGATACCTATATCCGTTTTTAACGGAGAACTCCACGAGAACGATTAATTTAGACTACAACTTAATTTCGAGTTCCATACGGTCAATATGAAATTCTAAATTAATAGTCCTCTTTGGATGTTTCGATTCTATTAACTCAATCAATTCGTCCATGTTCATAGTTCGTTTATCAAATCTTTATATTTCTTTCTTAAGTATGATTCACCTTTTTCCTTGAACACACTATCGACCACATTAGACATAGATTTGGATACTGCGAAAGGTTGTTTATTAACCTTCTCATATTCAATATCTACCCGTCTACGCCATTCCTCTATACCAAGTTCTGATACAGCTATTTTCTTTCTAATGTTTCTGGGTATTTTCATTGTTTTTTCCATTGTATTCATCTCCTTTATTCTTGATATTTATTATTTTTAGGGTACTACTTATGACCCAGATAAAGGGTCGCAATTAGCATCGTAATCATTATTTTTTCTTATCAGTATCTATGGGTAGCAAGGGTATCATGGGTGACCTATAAGCATCTCCCTACTATTTCGTAATCAGTGTTTTTTAGATGTTTTCTTTGTATTATCAAAGGTATCTTCATTATAGGAAGATATAAACATTAACGCTTTCTCTTTGTCTTTAATCCATGTTTTAGTTTCATGGCTATCAAGTTGCACATATCCTATTAAACCCATATTCTTGAGGTTAATATATGCCTTATGAGCTGTTCTTATTGATTTGTTTATCCTATCTGATAGTAATTTTTCAAAGTCCATTACTTGCATACCCGTTTCTTGGCTATAACATTCGTTTTCTAATTGTATGTTGATTCCTTCTACACTGTATTCATCAGTTTTATTAACATAATTTGTTTGATAAAATCGACCTCTTATTCTGTTCTCGATATAATTTAACTCTAATTCCCAGAACATTTTGAGATGTGCATAGGCATTTTCAACATCCATCTTTGTTATCTCTTCTCTAAAATAACACGCTGCATTGATGACAGTAAACTTTAATAACAAATCTCGTAATGTCCATTTCATCATTTGAGTAAAAGGTGTTGTTTTTATCCCCTGTTTATTTTTCCCATATTCTATCAATTCTAAACTTTTTTCATAAATTAAATCCATTACTTCTTGAGTAAATTTCCAGTGAAACACTTTGTTTTTTAATTTAATTAAGAAATCAACGGCATCGTAAAACCCCTTAGTAGGTTTGCGATTTAAATCCAAAGTCACTTTTAAATTATCTTCAAATTCCCCTTCATCTATATCGACATATACAATAATACCTCTTCGGAATACCCCTTTAGTAACAACTCTTTCGGTTATTGGTCTCGGTTGATATAAAAAGACTATTGAACATCGTGGATAATAACCAACACTGTCTTCCTTTTTATCACCGGTAAGTTTTTTTCCTAACCGATTGCCCCCGATGGGGTCGAGAGCCTTTGCGATATATGAAAGGGATGCTTCATGTCTTTGTTCTTCGAATATAGGCAAACATTCATCCAATATAACGACATCATCACCTAAATGACCTTTATTCTGAACTCTTTTACCGCTTTCATTTTCAATAGTCGTCCCGAGTAGCTGTTCTGAAGATGTAATTGCGATAGGGTCAGCAACTTCTAAACCCATCTTCTCTGACAAACCTTTAATCGCATAATGTATGGCTCTTTTCCCATCGCCACTGCCTAATGGTATGAAGATAGAACATCGAGCATCTTGATATATCTCCTTAGTAGGATTGATAATATTCTTTTTATTCCCCTTTGCAAAAGAGGTCTTAATTCCGAGAACAGCACCTACCATAAAATACGAGACGCCTATCTTGAAGGGTATTGATGAATCCCCTACGAGTTTTACACTACCACCAATATGGATGAATGGATGTGTTTCAACTACATATGGATGCATTACCTTCTCAGGTGCTATGGGGTTATGTGAATCATAAATAGCACTTATAGGGTCACCCACGCTACCCATGACACCCACACCATTGAGGGTAGTATCCCTAAATGGGTCACCCATAGAAGTTGTCTTAGAATTGGACTTCTTCTTAGTAGCCTTGGTCATGGTCATTATCTCCCTTCATGTTCTTTATTGAAAGGATAGTTTTTTTATGCAAGATTACCTTGCCATGTTCGGTATTGACCGTTATAAAAAAACTATCATCATCCCAAATCACTTTGCCTTTGATGACTTTAATCGGTTGGCTTGGGTCTTCTCTAAAAACCACTTTTTTCATACCCAAATTCTCTAAAACCATAACGATTAAAGAAACCAAATGGGATGTTTTTATTTTTTTATTTTTTGTTTTCATGCCATGCCACCATTTTGTCTTATCCACCTTAATTATGTAGGGAGGAAGCACCAAGCCGTGTGTGGGGACAGGACTTGGCACATCCAATGGGGGTTTTGGGTGGATTTCTTGTCAAACATGTAAGAGTTATCCTGTCTCTAACCGCTTGATTCGGACTTCGACAAGTTCATGGTCTTTTAAACCCATCCCATCGGCGATTGCCTTTGGTATGGGGATTACTAACATGTGTCCAGATGACCTAACCTTCTTTGAAAAACTTAATTCATTTATCATTAATTTACCTCCATAGATTCTTACCCTTACGATGGGTGTAACTTATAGTTAAAGGTTTATGAATACATCCCAATATTTCACGAGCCAGACATCCGCATTTTTCACTATAAGTTATATCTTTTTAGCATACAGACATAAGGGGTTGAAAAAAATAGGAAGATATGACGCCTGCCCAGATGCCCTGCCTACCTATGAGAGGGGGGGACCTGTAACACTTCGATTTATATACAGGGAAGGGAGGAGAAAGCATAACCACCCTTCCCAAAAGGAGGTGGCGTAGGTGGTGAAAAACAGAGAGTAAATTAGCAAACCTCTCCATAAAAGCCCACCTACGACATTCATTTGTATCATCGAATCCTAATCTTATTTTTTATATATTGGGAAAGAGGTATGACCGTTCAGACCTCCTTCCCAGAGGGGGGAGAACGCAGGTAGGGGAAACCCAATAGGGAATTAGCCAAAACCCTTGGAAAACCTACCTGCGTCATTAGATTTATCACTTCTTTGTTTTCCATATTAGTCGTTCTCGTGTGATTCTCGGCGTCCTAATCTTAACGGTATTAGGGGGGTTAAGAGGGGGGTAAATGTATCGAGAAATGGCGAGAAAGCCTATCCTCGTGGATATTCTTAGCGATTCTTAGGGGTAAATACCCTTATACGGGCATACCTCTCCTGAGTAGTTGCCTGACAGATGAAAGCATAATTTCAATCTCTTCTTTTATGAAATCTTCCCCTTCGATACAAACCTCATATGTTACATAGAACGCTAAGTCCGTTTGTTCGTGGCTATTCTTGTACCAAGTTTCTAATTTATCGCCTTTGTTAAGGTCACGATATACGGGGAACACAACAGGCAAATCCGTCGCTATAATTCCATTTGATACATTAAGACCGTCCTTTAACATTTTGTTAGTATCTATCATACTCGTATCTGGGAGTAAGACATGACCATTTAGCCTAATTTGAACCGTGACATATCCTACTGTCGCATATGGAAAAGTTATCTTCACAGCCCGAAGAAATAGCTTATGCTGTCTAATAACTATCTTATTGGCCAGATAGAATTTATCCGAATGAAGTTTGATTGCCGTTATATTATCCAGTATATTGTGGACTGACATTTTAATCCTCTTTCAAAGAGCCGTTTTTACCCCATTCGCCATAGTGTTCAATAACAAATTCACCTTTAACTATCATAGAAACAAACACCTCTACTTCATTTTTATCCAAGCTGTGCTTCTTTAAAACTAAATCTATCGCTTCTCTTGGGGTCTTTACATTCACAACTATTGTAATAAATCGGTCAAGGTCTCTCTCAGGGTCTCTAATTCTTGGGTCTATAACATAAACATGATGTCCAAGTTTAGTGATAAGTTCGCATAGTTCACCGATTGTCTTTTCTTCGTCATCATCATCCCATTCGACAATGTAGCCTTTTCGCATATTAATCACCATCATATTAATTATCAGTTCCTCTACCGTGTTCGAGGAATATTCTGTCTTCGTAGCCGTTACGGACATAATACAGAAGTTCCTTTATGGCAGCTCTTTCTGTTCTACCTATTTTCAGGATTCTAAGAAATTTGTTGTATCTCCTTTTACCCAATTGTCTGATACAGTATTCTTTATGAGATTCCTTTTTCATTGTAACATCACCTATGTTTTGTTATTTATCTTCTCAGCCTCCCTTTAACTAATTTCTATCTATAATGGTTTGAGTAAGTAGTGATAAAAGATTTCAAAGTCCCCTCCCGTTTCATCATCCGAATAGACATACAAATCTAAGTCCTGGCCACCCGATAAATCATCGACAAATAGAACCTCTTCTACATCTGTCCCCTGTGTATATGTCTTTTTCTTATACGCCTTTGGAGTACCTGCTCCTTGAACATCTTCTCGCATTTCTATTGTTAATATCTTACCTGCACCGTATTTACCATTCCAATCGGATATGTCTATCTTTATTTTACTAAGCTCAAACATTGGATATGTCGCATTGTCTATACTTATTATCTTAGTATCGGCATTTGGAGTAGTGGCATCGATTTCTGATACATCATAAGCTAAAGAACTGGTTACTACTTGGATTTCCCAATTATTGGGAGATGTGATATTATTGCTACCTGTATCTATATATGGTGCTGTTCCCCACTGCCCTCCATAATTGCCAACGACCATATTATCGTCGCCTGATGTGATTCTAACACAGACATCGGTTGTTCCTGCCCCACAATTAATTATATTGTCATAGATGAAATTGGAATCACACCCATCACCATTACAATGAATGGCATTATCACCCACATTATAAATTTCATTTCCACTAACAATACAATGAGTAGCATTGGTTTGACACTCTATACCATCATTAGTGGAATCAATAATCTTATTGTTTATAACCGTTATATCATTTGAGTTTATTCTTATAGCGTTTTCCATAGCTCCATCAAATACATTGTCGTGAATGTAAGAGAATGAGGACATAGCTATGATACCTTCAACGGTATTTGTCGTTTCACTAATAGTGAATCCTGCTATTTCACAATTACCTGCTGAGATTGAAAAGACGATGGTAGCACCTACATTTGAATTTTCAACATGACACAAAGACCCGCCTAATCCTAATATGTGGATATTCTGTTTATCGACCCTAACTCCAATATTGCCTGTGTTCTCATCATAATTTCCTTGTAATACAAGAATCATATCATTTTTATTTGGCGTTGTAAGTCCTACCGCATAATCTATTGTTAAAACAGCATTCGTGCATTTTAATCCATCATTTGAATTACTACCATCAGTAGCATCCACCCAGATGATAGTTCTATAACTACTAAAACCTGCTGGTGCTATTCCCGTCATTCTCCCGAATACTGGAGAACCATCTCTAATGTCTTGAATTATTCCTGTTGCTTGTCCTTGTTCAAATGTCATTTTATTCACCCTCCACTACATTGTATAGACCCGTTACCAGATGCTGCTGGAACGACCCTGAACTTAATAATTTCTTCATCTTTGATTATCGTTTCTATATTCGCATCATGGGGATGTCCATCATCCCAATTTTCACCATCGTAAATATAAATTGTTGCATCTTGGTCAAATCTAAAAGTCAGGTTATTTGCCCTTACTCCCATGTCTGTAGCTATGTCGTAGTCGGTCTGTACTGCTAATGCTGTTAGGGTGTATGTTTTTCTATTCTTATTTGGTATTTGCCTTATAGGTTTTCCACTTAGGGTTGTCATTTATATCACCTCTCTATACGACTGTCTTTATTATTCATTCTCGGCGATTTCTCCGTTATATTTTCCTATCCATATCATAGTATTAACCATACCGTTAAATGCGGTTCTCCATAGGTTCTCGGCCTTTCTCGTGAATATTTACCGTTATAAGCATGGGGTTAATCATCTTCATCCATTGCCTCTTCTAAGGATTCGCCAAGATTCTTAAAAGAGGATGATTCATCATTGCCCTTAAAGAAGGATTCTGATTCAAGGTCTTCATCTTCCTCTATTTGAAGTTTATTCGCTACTTCCATTTCATGTATATCTGGGCTTAGGTCTATCGGTGGTTCATCGAATGGACATTGTTCTGTATTAACGGGGTCTAAATCCTTATCGGTATCATCAAGACCATATAAGAAGGAAGCCTCGTCTTTTGTAGTCTTCGGTGTAGGTATCACTGTATCCAAATCGCTACCTGTATCACTATCTTTTCCTGTTAATTTAGGGTGAACGGGTTTGGGATGAACGAATGTCAAAACATGCTCCTGTGGAATGTACTGTTCCATCTTTTCAGTAGTAATTAATTCCTGTACTTGTCTATAAATGTTTTTAATTCCATCACGATAAGATTGAAGACCTCTCTCCCACCCGCTACTATCTCCCAGACCGCCCATCTCGATAGCGTTATCCATCGAACTGTCGAAGGCTTTTACTGAATTATAGATTTTTCTAAAATTCATTCTGATTGTATCTAATATGTCCTCCCCACGCTCTGTATAAATGGCATTGGTTATGCTACCGTTGAACTTCCCTATGATTCCACCTTGTTTAACAAGATGTTGTTTAATAGCGGTTAGTTGTCTCTGTAATATATTTATTCGAGCTATCATTTCATCAGACAAGTCTGTAGCCCTCACATCTTCACTAACTTCATGAACTGTTACTTCATGTGGTCGAAATAGAGGTTTGTAAGTATTCCTTATGAGCCTTTCTGTTTGATTTTTCATATTTTCAAATTCCTGTGTGCCTTCCACTGGATATGTCCTGCTTGGGTGCGATTTTATAAGTATCGGGTCTCTCTTTTTGTTTTCCTCCCTCGTTGCCCTCTGTTTAGCGTTCTGTTGTCTCTGCCATCGTTCATAATCGCTTTCTGGGTCTTCATTATGTATTTCTGTTCCATCTTCATCAACTATATAGTCGTCATCCATTTCAATCACTCCTTATTCTATTTCTTGAAATTCTTTATCATCAACCTTTTGTGGATTTCGAGGTATGGCGTTTATTATTTCTTGGAGGTCGCCATAGGTACGCCCATCTTTGGGACATCTGTAAACCGAATATCTAACAGCCTGTTCTTCATCTATATCAATGCTATGACCATACCCAATAAACCTCATTTTAATTCGAGGATGGTCTGGACAATAGGGTTTTTCTTTAGTGGTAACATGTAAAACCATCTTCTCTGTTATTTCCCTCGATTCCCATTCGGGATGGTCTCCTTCCTTCCAGATATAAAATAAACAGTAGTTATTAGATTGCATCATCCCGAAATCGACATGACCTGGTAATCCTAATTGTTCAGTTAAATTAATGGCTACTTCATCAGCTTTTCGTTCTATTTCTTCCCAAGTATCGACATAATCTAAACCAAAGAACTCTCCGACGACTTCTAATTGGTCTCTATCTTCCCTACCTGTTGAGATAATGTCTATTATTACAGAATATAATCCATCACGAATTTCAACCTCATCGGGAGCCATAGCGGTTAATTGGTCATTAATATGCCGTCTAATATCATCGATAGTATAAGATTCAGCGGTATCCTTCGGTTCATCTGTTTCCTGATAATCGGTGCTTTCTAATAAAAATTCAGTGATATTTATCTCTACCATATCATTTGAATCATCCGTGAATAATCTCTCTGAATCTTTTAAACCTTTACCATCTATTTGTTTTTCTACCTTTTCAAGAATCTCTGGTTCAGCTTTCACTATTTCAGGAATAGCTGTTATAGCCTTACCCCCTATGAAACCAATGGGGAGGGCGTTATCTTTATCTCCAGCATTGTGTAAAATCTTTTCTATTACCTTGATATATTTATCGCCATATAACTGACTACCTTTGCCACTGATGGTTATGCGTTGTAAATTGAGTATGTTATCATTGATTATTCCATAAACACTAATCTTTGTATGTCCACCCTTAATACGAAGAATCTCTTTGGACAATGTCACAGTATCGGGGTGTTCTTTAATATCCCAGTACCCCTCTTCCTTTATGTCGTCGATATTGACAGAAATATCTACATCATATGTCTTCATCTTCAAACACCTCTTCTGAATCTAAAAGACTTGGAGAATCTATGGTTATATACTCATCTTGTCGTGTGGTTAGAGATGCGAAGAACATGATACCTGTGAATATCATAGCGAGGATTTCCCCGTTGTTCTCTGGTCGTGGTCGTATTACCGCTCTGGGACGTGCTATTAATTCGGGTTTATCGAAATGCTGTTCTGTTATCGCCCTTTCGGGTATATCGAAGTCAAATGTCGGTATGGGTTCATCTCCACGCTCCACTGTAAGCATAGGGTCAAATTCATCAAACTCATCGAAGGCTACTATTGGATGTTCATCAGTATATCCTGCGAAAGTATGGACAACATCCCGATATGACATAGTGTTTCTTGAACCTCCGATAAATGTCGCTACAAGGTTTTCTGCTTGCTTTATATCAGCGGATAGACTATTTTGAGGAGGCATAAACACAGCTCTCTCCGCCTCGGGGATAGTTCTTACAGGCATCAACTCATCCCCGATAAAGGTAGGGACAACTTCTTTTTCACTATCTATAATGAGGTTACTGTTCTCCATTCCTGCTAACACTTCGTCTAACTTCTTCAACCCTGCTGTTAATATTCCGAGCCATACCATTTTTTCACTTCCTGTTCCATTTTACAGATGTCTGGATAGGTTTTTTCTACCCACTCCCTCGACGATAAGTGATAGTATTAATAGTTATAGATTCCACGACCAAATAAAAAATCACAACATAATTGCCCTTCCTCGGTGGGCTATGTCATCAAAGATGGTGAAATAATCGCATTAAGAACCACAGATTATTACCATGATGCCTGAGATTACACAAACAGTGGCTTGACCGAATGGTTATTTACCGTTGTCTATCGAATAGAACTAAAAAAGTGAACAACTCATAAAATAATCGTTCTCGCTTAATCGTCGGCATCCTATTCATATAGGTATCTACCCACGCATTAACCCTACTTCGTGCCGAGAATTAAGGGAGTATCATGTTCTCGTGGGTGATTTAGGGCTTTACTATCGGTAAAATGGGGTATCATGGCATATATATCCATTGTATAAGCCATATACCCTTATAAGATATGTCTAAATGTGATATACAAACACCATAGAAAAAGTGAAAAAAAACATTGTGTTTATCATATCCACCCCATTATATCATAAGAACAAAGAAGATAAACGATATGGTTGTAGCCGTGAAAAAACCTTTCCAGAACCTCTGTTTTAGTTCTTTGTCGTATATGATATTCGTTTCATCCAATAGTTGTTTGCCTTTTTCGTTACCGTGCAAAACGAAAATTAAATCATCTAAGGCTTGACAATATATTACAGTGTGGTGTAATATCTCGCCTTTTGATAATTCTTTTTTCTTAAGCATGGCAACATATGTTGATATGGTATCAGGGTTCATGTTCAACACACTCCACCACACTTTGAACAATAGCTTATATTGTGGTCATCGGTGTATATCTCAGGATTCTTGCATTTACATACCTTAGATGCCATTGCGACTAATATATGAGCATCTTCTTCAAAAAGTCTATCTGATTCTTTCCAAAACCAAATGTCGAACTCTTCATCATCTCTATGCTTTTTTTTCTTATCCATATTACTACCTCCAGAAATCATTCCATCGCTTTCAAAGAACCACTTGAAACCATCTGAGAGAAAATATCCTTCGACATTCTATCGAACCAAATATCATATTCATCGTCCTCAACAATCCTATCTAATTCCTCCCAAAACCATGTATTGTCATCATTTTTCTTAGACATGTTAATCCTCCTGATAAAAAATAGATAGGGTCTATAACAGACCCTTCTTTTCGGCGGTCTTCTTAGCTATGATTTTAAACCAATTAGGCCGTTTGCCCTCTACCTGCCGAATGACCACTAACTTGAATTTCTTTAGATGTGCTATAGCCTTTTCTACTGGTATAGGCTCGAACTTGGTTTTGCTCTTGATATGCTTACCATCGGTCTTTCTGGCATGTCCTCTTTTCGTAGAGTCCTTGTGAATCAACTGCATAAACTCTGTATCCTTCACCAGAGCGAATGTCATGCCCGTCGGTGCTTCCTTCTTGAAGTAGTCCATTAACCATTCCTCTGAACATACCTCGATATTAGTAGTTTTTTTCTTTGGTTTTTCCTTCTTAGGTGGTTTTTCCTTCTTCTTAGTAGCTTTGGGTTTTTCTTTCGTAACCTTCTTGGGTCTACCACGCTTCACACTTGTCTTTTTCTGCGAGGGCTTTGTAGAAGTTTTCGATATCTTGCTTGGCCTCTCCTTTTCCTTTTTCTTGGTGTTCTTCTTTTTCACCATATTTCACACCTCCTTGGTATGTTATCCGTGCTTTCTTTTTCAATTGGTAGATATGGCTCATTACTGCCTGAGAGCTAATAAATCGCCTATCAGGACATTCCGAGCAATACCACTTATTCGCCTTTTCCGTAGGCTTGGCGTATTCATGTCCCACATTTTACCTCCCGTTGTTTTATATTTCCTTCCCTTAACGCCCTTAACACAACACTACTCCTTCGGGCATTTTTCCCCGAAGTCGTGTGGTCGATTACACACATTACAATAATATGCGTATCTGTGGTATGTGTCGGGCATTGTTTTCACCTCCGATTCTTACTCTTCTTTCACTTGAACAACGGATGTTACATCCCTTGTACCCTCAATTATCTCTCGCACTTTCTCTGTGTTTATCACTAAGGCTATGTATTCCTTGCCATCTTGGGATAGATATCTTTCTGCATTGTCTAACGCCTCTACACTCAGGCTTATTTTCATAGCGTTCCCATTCTTTGATTTCCTTACATATCCGATTAGTTCAGATTTCATTTTTTTACCTCCATTCTATATTTTGTTTAGATAGGGATAGTCTCACAAAGAGGCCATCCCCATCCCCAGAGGGAAGAATACTTAATGGTGTCTTTTGCCCAGAACAGCCGTTAGTATTCTCCCAATCTCCAGAGAGTGTTTATACACCGTTTATAAGGGAGAAAAGTCGTTGCTTATAAAGAAAATGCCTTTTATATTGTAGCGTCTCAGTAAGTAAAAAATATGACAAAAAAAGTCTTAAAGTAAACAATAAAAAAAATAAAACAGGAAGGAGGGATTATCTGACTTATTCACTCTTCTTTTTTTAATGCGATTGTAAGCGGTATCATTGTCGTAGTATCCTTATCTATAAACCCATATTCATCAACTGCACTAAGGTCACAAAGTTTCATTTTAATGTATTTGATTATGGCTTTGTTTATAGATTTTATCGGATAGTCGATGCTTTCGTACATCTTTGGTGTTGCCACTATTGTTACTTCATCATCTATTGGTGTATACACCATAGATTTAGGGTTCGTTTGTATCTGGTCTACAACCGCTTTGAAACATGGGTCTACAGCCATCTCGTTTTCTATATAGTTTTCTTTATTCTGTTTTTCTTCCATTTAATCACCTATTCATAGATAGAATAGATATGGGTATATAAAATTATCTTATTGAAATTGGTGAAAGTATTACAGATTTTCTTCGGTAGATTTAAAGCCGTTGTGAACAGGGATACGATATAAAAGTGTTTTTATTTTACAGCTTATAAGTCTACACCATGATTTCTATCTTTAATGAAAGCGTTTCTCCCAGAGGTACACTAATGAATATTTTTAAAATGTTTTTTTCGGCTCTCTGGGAGGGTCGTTTTTCATTATCATGGATGATAATAATTAATAACTAAAAAAGGGAAAAATATTGGGGAAAAAAAAGAATCTAAGTCATGTGATGGAGAACCACAGTTGGTTGTTTCTGATGAGGATTCAAACTAGCTGGAGATTTTTTTAGTTTACATTCGTTGGTGCCGTCCAGCCCGTCTATGATTCTTTCTCCCAGGGCCTTGAATGCGTTTTCCACATTCTCACCGGTTTTGGCGCTGGTGATAAAAAATGGGGCGTCAAAGTCCGAGGCCATTCCCTCTATATCGGTGATTTTAAACTCAAACTGATCTTTGAGATCGCACTTGTTAGCTATAAAAATTAAAGGGATTTCACCCCATTCTACGAACATTAAGTCCATCCAATCATCTAAACGTTCAAGTGTTTCCCTGTTGGTGAGGTCGCAAACGAGAATGGCTCCCCTTGCGCCTTTAATATATTTTGGAACGAAAAGCTTCCTGAAGCTCAATTGCCCCATGATATCCCAGATGATCAGGTTGATGTGGAAGTCATTTTGGAATTCTGGTTTCTTTATTATAATCTTTTTCTTGGAGGTCCTTGTGCCTATCGTGAGAAGATAATCCTCATTGAACATGTTCTCCACGAATCTGCGGATCAAGCTCGTTTTGCCAACTGCGCCATCACCAAGAAGGCATATCTTTGAATTGACTCTCACAGGTTGGTTATTATTCTTGATATCACTTCGTTGCGCGAAAGTTACGCTTTGGAAGTCCATTTAACTCATCCTCCAGATTGTTACATATCCAAGCTGAGACTATAAAATCATTGGGTTCGGGCTATCAATCGTGATTATTGGGAATGAGAAGCGTGGAATAGGCAGATTTTTGGGATATCCCGCGGATATCCCACACTTAATATTTATTGAACTTGTAGAATAACGGGTTGAGTGATACTATGCTGTAAATGCAATAAAAGACCGGTGGATATCAATTCTTGGCCAAAAATCCCATTCTAAAGGCCATTACAACAAATCATTATATCTACCAATATCATTCAGATGGGCTAATACGGAATTAAAGGGGAATAAATTCCATGGATCTGGGGATGAGCATAATTCTATTTATAATCGGCTTGGTGATCCTGATAAAGGGCAGCGATTTTTTTGTGGGTAGTGCCGCGTTCATAGCCAGGCATTTTGGAATTAGCCAGCTGATAATAGGTCTTACTCTCGTTTCCATGGGCACTTCCCTGCCTGAGTTGGGTGCGTCCGTATACGCTTCATACAAGGGCGAGGGCGGAATAGCCATTGGCAACGTGGTGGGCAGCAACATAGCCAACATAGCGCTCGTCCTCGGCATTTGCCTACTCCTGAGACGGATATACATTAAAAGGCAGTTGCTTAAAAGAGACGGCTATGTTATGATAGGCGTAACCCTGCTTTTTACTCTTCTCGCGTTTGGAGGAATGGCGGGAGGGGTCACAAGACTGGAAGGCCTTTTGCTTATGGTGATCTTCGCCACTTATCTCATTATTTTGTACAGGCAAACCAAAGGGGAGATGGGAAATACTAGAAATAATGCAGACAAGAGGATTAAGAAGAAGGAGAAGGGCCTTGGCAAGGAAATCCTCAAGCTGGTTATTGGATGTGTTGGCATTATTATTGGGGCACAATTATTGGTTGAATCGGCTGTGGAAATAGCCAAAGCATTCAGTATTTCTGGGACCGTGGTGGGCTCAACCATCATCGCCATAGGCACATCCTTGCCTGAGCTGGCGGTTTCCCTAACCGCGATAATGAAAAAACACGAGGGAATCTCGATTGGCAACATAATCGGCAGCAATATATTCAATATTTTATGGGTCGTTGGCGCAGCCGCACTGGTAGGCGATATGGTAGTCGATAGTATGCTTCTTCACACCCACATCCCCATCATGCTTATCGTGGCTTTTCTCCTTATCATCTTCATGTCGACTAAAAGGGTATTGGTGCGATGGGAAGGCGCCGTTTTTGTGGCCATATACGCGGTTTTCTTGATGTTGAATTATCCATTTTGGTGACATGTTAGTGAAATTGATATGGCCAATGCGGTCATGATTTTCTTTCATAACATCCAAAACCTTCACATACAAGAATTTCAATAACCACCCGCAATGCCCTCTACAGTTATTAAAATCGATAAGCTAACAAAGCACTTTGGCGAAATCAAAGCCGTGAACAGCGTCAGCTTGGAGATCTATAAAGGCGAGATATTCGGTCTATTAGGTCCCAATGGCGCTGGAAAGACCACGATAATTAGGATGCTGAGCGGCCTGGCCAAGCCGACGAACGGCGGAGCAAAGGTGGCAGGCCACGACATAGTAAAGGATTCGGTTGAGGTGAGGAGGATCGTTGGGGTTGTGCCGCAGACCAATGTTCTGGACAGGGAACTGAGCGTTAAGGGAAATTTGGTGTATCATGCCAAACTGCACAGTATGAAGAAGAGTAGATACGAAAGAACCATCGCCAATGTGCTGTCTTTGGTAGGAATGACGGACAAACAGAACTCCGACCCACTCATACTGTCCGGCGGTATGAAGAGGCGCTTGACCATAGCCAAAGCCCTGGTTCATGAACCTGAGGTGCTTTTTTTAGACGAACCTACCACCGGCCTGGATCCCCAATCCAAGCGCGCTTTGTGGGAGCGTATCCAAGCTCTGAGTGAGAAGGGAATAACCATGAGTCTCACCACACATTATATGGAGGAGGCAGAGCTTCTTTGCGATAGAATCGGTATCATAGACAAAGGAGAGATCATAGCCTTAGATACACCGAGAAATTTAAAAAAAATATTGAAGGGTGAAGCGGTAATAGAGGTCAGCCATGACGGAAATTTGAGCCAAGAAGCCATTAAGAACCTCGATTTTGTGAGCGAATTAGATGCGATGCATGACACTTTTCGCATTTATACTGTGAAAAAGAAGGAGGCGATATCGTATCTGTTCGCCAATTTCGGGGAGCACATTCTCTCCGTGGACTTTCATGAGCCAACACTGGAGGATGTGTTCCTTCATCTTACCGGAAAGGAGTTGGGAGAGGGCTGATACATTTGAATCCCGCGTTTAGGGTGGTTGAAAAGGAGCTGTACGTCTACTTCAAGACCTACTATACGGAGTTAACCTACGTTATCCTCTTCCCCTTCCTGCTGGTATGGACCATGGCATATGGTATAGGTAGTGATTACAATATCCAAACTGGGCAAGCTACGATAAGATACATGCACTTCATCGCACCAGGAATAGTCATCATGAGCGTTGCAACCACAGCCTTTTTCAACACAGGCTTTATCATGCTGTTCGAAAAGGAGTATCAGGGCTCTTTCGAGGGTGTGATAACATGCCCGATAAGCGTTGGAGAGGTCGTGTTCGGCAAGATCCTGGCAGGTACGATAAAAAGCATGCTGAACGGCATGATAATCATCTTCATTCTCTTGATCGTCATGGGCTACCTACCGCCTTGGCATATAATCCTTTCCCCTCTCATACTTTTTGTCTGCGGTCTGTTCTTTTCAGCCATTGGAATAATGCTCGGTGTGAGTCTCAAGCGTGGATATCAGCTGGGCACCCTTGGAAATCTCATCGTTTTCCCTCTCACGTTCCTCGGGGGCATCTTCTTTGATGTGAACCTCCTTCCTTTGGAAGTTGCCGCAGCTGTCAAGCTCTCCCCTGTCACCATGATGATCGACGGGTTAAGGAAGCTAATGGTCTTCGGAGATGCGAACATAGGGGTTGAGTTGATGGTGTGTTTGTTGGCATCGTTATTGCTCTATCTATTGGCTATAAAGGTGTTCGAGAGGCAGGTCATCTTGTGAAAAGGCCACTATCCTCCTTCTAGGTCCTCGTCCTCTTTATCTTCCCCTTCTTCTTCCAAATCCCCGTTTTCCTCCTGGGAAACCGCATTTCCAACCAAACCCTTTGGTTTTCCTCCGATTTTCATCCTGACGAGGATCATCACAAATATTAGGATAACCACCAGCACTGAATATACATAAACAAAAGTGTAGTCCCTCTGCCTGCTGGCATCCAAAGGGAAATCATCGTATTCATCAGGCACACCATCGTTATCATTGTCCGAGTCTAAATAGTCGGGGACATGATCATTATCTCTATCTTCAGGAAAGGAGTTAAAATCTCTGGGATCGCTTCCGCAAATTATCTCTATCTCATCTATGTAGCCGTCGTTATCGTCATCTGGATCCGTATCGTCTGGGTTCAGATCGCCATCCGTATCGATCTTAATCGTGGAGTTTTTGGAGCGTATGGGCAAAATAAAGTCTATTGCTGCAGGCTCCCCAGTTGTGATGTAGTCCACGCTGGGAATATCAACACCGATGGAGTTGCCTGATTGCGCATCTTCCGAGATGTTCATCACAACCAATAATGTTAGTGGATTTGTTGGGGTTGCAGTCAATGGAGCTGTAAGCTCAGCCTTTCCAAGCTCGAAACTAACCGTTGATAAAAACTCATCAACACCGTGATCCAATTCTCCGTCGAGGTTACTGTCCTCATAAAGGCTGAGATTCTTAACATATGCATCAGAAGCTATGCCGCTTCTGTGGAATGTTATTGAATTCAGCGTAATTCCCTCTGAATGGCTGGTGTTGATGGTCAGCTGCAGCATCACTATGTCATTGGGTTCTGCATGAGCGTCGCCCAGGTATATTATGCTTGGTGCCTTATCGATGCCTGAGAACCGTAAAACAGGGTCGTCGGCCTTAACGGATATAGGCATGAAGATAATACATGCTAAAATCAGCGTTAAAACCGCCTTTCCGCGCCCTATTTTATGCAAGCGCCTTCCGATAAAAAGTCCGGCCATTCAACTACACCAATAAAAAAAGAGAATGATTAGGGTGTTAAATACTTTTGGTTATCTTGGGCAGCCGTCCTAGTTTGGTGCATATTTTCAGGATCAAGGAGGTGGTGGTGGGCTCTTCTTCGTTTCCTCTGTTGGTTCTGAGGGCGGGGTCTCAGGGGGAGCCGGAGGTTTTTGTCCTTCCTCTGGAGGCTTCTCAGGTGGTTTTTCTTCTGGAGGACCCTCTTCTGGCTTCATTTCCTCCTCTTCGAACTCCATAACTTCCTCTTCGGCTAGCTCTTCTGATGCCTCTTCTTCCTCTGTTGGTTCTGCTTCCTCATCTTCCTCTCCCTCGTACTTCTCACAGTTGTAGCAGTACCAGCTGTCGTAATCAGCAACGAATTCCATCGTCCCGCCGCAGATCTTACAAACATGCTCTTCTGGGGGCTTTTCTTCCTCAGCCTCCACCGCTGCTCCCACAGGTGCAACTGCGGCAGGCGGTGCCTCCTCAGGAGGTATCTCTTCGGAAGGCGCCAGACCTGGTGCCTCTTCTTCACCTGGCGGCATCTCCTCTTCACCCTCCTTTTTCTTCTTCCAGTAGAGGATTAGGAACAATACAATCAGTATGATGGCTATTATCAGGAACAGCAGCAGCCAAAGCCACGGGAATTCATCCACTGTGGGCTCTCCTGGTGCTGGAGTGGTAACAGGCAAAGAAGCTTGTGACGGGGTTGAGGGATTGCCTGCCGTGTCCACAGCTATCACTCTGTAGTAGTATGTGGTTTCGGGCTCAACAGTCGTATCATTGTAAATCATGGTGTCGCTTGGAACGGTTGTGATGTTCGTAAACGGGCCTGTGGCACTTTCTGAACGCTGAAGAACATAATGGTCGAGGTCGGGTTCGGTATTTGGAAGCCATGCGACAATGACTTGATTCGAGCTAAAAGCACTGGCTCCAGGTATAAGGGGCGTTGCCGGCGGATTCGTGTTTCTAATAGTTATGGAGGTTGAATTCGACAATGATCCATAGGTAACTGTAAGCGTTCCAGTGCCGTAACTTGTGGCCGTATATGTGGTAGAAGCACCTGTTGCAGGGCTGACCGAGCCTATGGTTGTAGACCAATCTGCGCTTGCGACATCTTCGATGTATGTTCCATCATTATTGTATCCGGCCGCATAGTACCTGTCTGTGTCATCTTCATCGAATGTCGCGGTTGTCACGATATTTCCTAGACCGCCTGCTTCATCCCTGATTTGGATGTAGTCGATGGTTGTAACCACCGGCGCCAAAACCGTCAAAACGCCTGTGGAGTTCGATATGCCCACCGGGTATGTGGCAGTTACGGTGCATGTGCCATCAGCTGTGAGGGTCATGGCAGTGAAGGTGGTTGAGGAACCTGAAGAGACAACCTGCCCTACAGTTGTTTCATCGCTCACCCATGTCACAGAAACATCACCAATATAATCGGCAGTATTATTGTATGAAGCTGCGTAGAAGTAATCAGTATCGTCCGCATTATAGGTCTGATCTCCAACCCAAACGCCTGCTCCACCGGAAGTGTCCCGTATGACGATGTAGTCTACAGTTGGGTCGATAACCGTGACATCCGTTGTGTCTGTATGGCCCTCCTTGTCGTCCAAGGTTATGGTCACAGTTCCCCCGTTGGTATCGCTGCATGTTATTGTACTGGAAGCACCGAACTGCCCGGCCGATGCTATCGTGTCATCCGTGCTGCTCCATTCTGAAAATACAGGCACGTTGTCTATGAAGCCAGAAGTAATGTTGTATCGCGCGCCATAGAACATGATTGAAAAGCCAACAGGATAGCTCGGGTCAATAACCTCAATTCCTCCGCCGTCCGTGGCGTTTCTTATCTGTATGTAATCCACAGTCGGGTCCAAGACGGATACCTGGGTTGAGGTCGGATATGTGCCATCGACTAGGGATATGATCACAGGGCCAGAGAGCGTATCGCTGCATGTTACGGTTGTGGAAACGCCGAACTGGGTAACTGTAACAATCGTGTCATCCGTGCTGCCCCATTCCGAGGATACAGGCACCTCCTCCAAGAAACCAGCAGTGATATTGTATCGTGCGCCGTAGAATGTTGTTGTGTGGCCAACCGGATAGCTCGGGTTGCTCACAACATTTCCTCCACCCATTGGGGCATCCCTGATCTGTATATAATCGATTGTGGGAGGCGAGACGGTAACATCTGTGGTATTTGTGTGGCCTGAACCGTCATCTGCAGTAATCGTGATCGTTCCATCATTTGTGTCACTGCATTGTACGGTTGTGAACGCTCCAGTAGCTGTGACATCAACTATTGTGGGGCCATCACTCAACCAGCCGACCGAGATGTCAACGATAAAGCCGAAGGAGTTGTTATAAGCCGCTGCATAGAATTGGGTCGAATAACCAACAGGATACATCTGATAGTTCATTGGATCGCCGAGGTCGATTCCTCCGCCACCGGGCGCACTTCTTATTTGGATATAATCCACCCTCACCTCCAGAACAGTCACCTGAGTCGAGGCATTAAGGCCTGGACCGGCACTCACATTCACCCAAACCCAGCCCCAGTTCACATTGCTGCATGTGATATCTGTGTCTTCTCCAGGGCTTGTCACCTGTACTATCGCGGTATCGTTGCTGGTCCATCCGGATGTTGCTGGCACAGCACCAATATAGCCTGCTGTATCGTTGTATTCAGCGCCGTAGAAAGTTGTTGAATAATCCAGAGGATAGGTCGGATAATTGGCCATTTCGCTCAGCACGGTGCCTCCGCCATCTGGAGAATCCCTGATCTGGATGTAATCCACGGTGGGCTCTATTACCGTTACATCGGTGAAGTTGTTGAGTCCATTGTCCACATCGATGAGTGTAATCCGGGCTGTTCCCCAATTCAGATCGTCACATGTAATAGTGATGGAAGTTCCTGAGCCACTAACACTAACCACACCTGGATCGTCGCTACCCCACAATGCAGAACTTGATACATCTCCCAAATACCCGCCTGTCCAATTGTACATTGCTCCCCAGAATGTGGTTGAATATCCTACAGGATAGCTTGGATAGTTGCCAGGAGCGCAAAGGTCGGTGCCTCCTCCACCTGACGCAGTCCTGATTTGGACATAATCCACGACCCACTCCAATACATTCACTGTTGTTTGATATTGATGCCCCTGTCCGTCATCCAGTGTGATCAACACTATGCCGCTGTTTATATCGCTGCATTCTATTAATGTGCTAATGCCAGTTGTTGGATTAACTGTGATGATACTTAGATCATCGCTGTCCCATGTGGATGTGGTGGCATTTACTGGGCCGATGTAACCAGCTGTGGAATTATAGGCTGCACCGTAATAGGTATCGTTAGCTCCTTTTACATAATTCATGTTCGAGAGGACATTGCCTAATCCATCAGGTTCATCCCTGATTTGGATGTAATCCACAGTAGGCTCTAAGACCGTTACCTGTGTCGTGTTGGTTTCACCGCTAACCGTCTCAGTGAGTGTGATGGTCACAGTGCCCCAATTCTGGTTATCGCATGTGACAGTGGTTGAGGTTCCAGATGGTAAAACCGTGACAATATTCGTATCGTCGCTCATCCAAATGGCGGTAGCAGGCACATCGGCATAATAACCCACTGTGTTGTTGTACATCGCCCCGTAGAATGTGGTAGTATTGCCGACATAATAGCTTGGGTAGTTTGCAGCATCGCAGAGGTCAATACCAAGTCCTCCTGACGCTGTGCGAATCTGCACATAGTCTGCAGTTGGCGCCAATACAGTTAGTAAACCAGTGGAGGTGGTGATACCCCCGCCATAATCGGCAGTTACTGTGCAAGTGTCGTCTGTGGCAATCTGCTGTGCGGTGAATGTGGTAGAGGTGCCAGGGGTTGTGACCTGGCCTACACCTGGGTCGTCGCTGTCCCATGTTACGGAAACATCATTCAGATAATCAACAGTGAAATTATAGGCTGCAGCATAGAAATCGTCCATTTCTGATACGCTGTATGTCCCGGTTGTGACGACATTACCTGCCCCGCCAGCGGCATCCCTTATCTGGATGTAATCTACTGTCGGGGTCAGGACTGTCAACAGCCCAGTGGAATCGCCGATACCGCTATAATCCGCTGTAATAGTGCATGTGTCGTCACTGGCAACCCACTGGGCTGTGAAGTTGGTCCATATGCCTGTTAGGGTATCGATGTCTCCAACAGTTGGATCATCGCTATTCCATGTTACAGAGACATCCTCCACATAACCTGCAGTGAAGTTATAACCAGCGGCATAGAACTCATCAGTATCCCCTACCGAGTATGTGCGGGTAGTGACTTCGTCTCCTGCTCCGCCAGAGGCGTCTCTGATTTGGATGAAGTCGATTGTAGGCTTAATCACAGTTACATCCGTGGTGTTTGAAAATAGGCCGTCAGTTAGGGTTATCGTTACTATTCCCCAGTTCGTATTACTGCATGTGATTGTTGAAGAATCTCCAGTAAGCGTGACATCAACTATTCCAAAATTTGTACTGTCCCATATTGAAGATATGTCAACATCACCCAAGTAGCCATCGCCTGGAGCTGATATGTTGTACACTGCCCCGTAGAATGTCGTTCCATAGCCAACCGGGTAGCTCGGATAATTAACAGCATCGCAGAGGTTATCGCCTAGTCCCCCTGACGCGGTTCTGATTTGTATGTAATCTACCAACCAGGCCAGGACTGTGACCTGGGTTTGGGCAGTAATACCTAAGTAATCCAACGTAACCCACACCAAGCCGCTGTTCGTTGGACTGCAGGTCACGGTGGTTTGGTTCCCGGTAGCCGGGGTTATCGGGTTCAAATCCACAATTGATGTATCATTGCTGTCCCATGTAGAGGTTGTTGGTACAGCACCTATGAATCCAACGGTGTTGTTATACCCCGCACCAAAGAATGTCGTTACCGTGCTCTTTTGATATGTGGGATAGTTCCCAGGATCGCTGAGGTCGATGCCACCACCGCCGGCTGCTGTTCTTATCTGGACATAATCAATGATTGGAGCTAGGACGGTCAGCAGACCGGTGGAGTCAGTGATACCGCCGCCGTAATCGGCTGTTATAGTGCATGTGCTGTCCACTGCAACCCACTCAGCGGTGAAGTTGGTCCAGATACCTGTTAGGGTGTCGATCTGCCCAACACCAGGGGGGTTGATATCCCATGTCACTGAGACGTCTTCCACATAGTTTGCTGTATTGTTGTAACCAGCAGCGTAGAACTCATCAGTATCCCATACCGAGTATGTTCTCGTATCGACGACGTTTCCCCCATTGTTAGGCATATCTCTAATCTGTATGTAGTCGATTGTAGGCTTAATCACAGTTACCTGCGTTGTGACGATATGCCCTTCATGGTCATCAAGCTCTATCGTTACAGTTCCCCAATTCGTATTACTGCAAGTTATGGTAGAAGAATCACCGGTAATTGTAACATCGACTATTCCAAAATCTGTGCTATCCCACGTCGATGATATGTTAACAATGCCTATGTAACCGTCACCGGGAGCAGAGTAATTGTATGCTGCGCCGTAGAATGGGTTAATAATGCCCACAGGATAGCTCGTATAGTTTGCAGGATCGCAGAGGTTGAGGCCGCCTCCCCCTGGTGCGTTCCTTATTAGAATATAATCCACTGTCCATGCCAGGACAGTGACTTTGGTTGTGTTGGTAATACCGCCGTAATCCAATGTTACCCAAACCCAGCCGCTGTTCGTTGGACTGCAGCTAACGGTTGTTTGGTTGCCGGTAGCCGGGTTTATCGGGTTTAAATCCACAATTGATGTATCGTTGCTGTCCCAAGTAGAGGTTGTTGGTACAGCACCTATGAATCCAACGGTGTCGTTATACCCAGCGCCATAGAATGTTGTGACCGTGTTCTTCTGGTAGTTTGGATAGTTTGCAAGATCGCAGAGGTCTAACCCACCGCCGTTGTCTGCGGTTCTTATCTGGACGTAATCGATAGTCGGGGCCAAGACTGTTAATAGATCCGTGGTGTCCATGATACCGCCGCCATAATCGGCAGTTATCGTGCATGTGCTGTCCGTTGCCACCTGTTGGGCAGTGAAGTTCGTCTGGAAACCGGTTAGGGTATCAACATCGCCCACAGACGGAGCGTCGCTGCTCCAGTCCACGACAACATCCCCTAAGTAACCTGCTGTGATGTTGTAGGCAGCTGCATAGAACTCATCGGTATCCAATACAGAATATGTCATTGTGTTAACAACATTCCCCAGACCGCCGGCTGCATCTCTTATCTGGATATAATCCACTGTCGGTATTAAGACGGTTACCATTGTGAAGTTCGAAATAGAACCGTCGGTCAAGGTTATCGTTACCGTTCCCCAATTCGTGTTATCGCATGTGATAGTTGAAGAAATCCCAGAAAGAGTCACATCCACTATACTAAAGTCAGTGCTGTCCCAGGTTGAGGTGACGTCAACATCGCCGAGGTATCCCACTGTTATATTATACGCTGCACCGTAGAATGTGGTACTATTACCAACATAATAGCTCGGATAGTTGGCAGGATCACAAAGATTTATTCCCCCACCACCAGCTGCAGTCCTGATCTGGACATAATCTGTTCTTGGGGCCAATACCGTCAACAGTCCAGTGGAGTCACCTATTGTGGCGTTGTAGGTCGCTGTCACAGTGCATGTGCTGTCCGTTAATACCTGCTGGGCTGTGAAGTTCGTCCAAATCCCCGTTGGTGTATCCACATCTCCAACGGACGGGAAGTCGCTGTTCCATGTAACAGAAACATCACCCATATATCCGTATGTAAAATTGTAAGCAGCAGCATAGAACTCATCAATCTCGGAAACTGAATATGTTCCCATGTTGACGATGTTTCCTACCCCACCTGCAGCATCTCTTATCTGGATAAAGTCCACAGTTGGCGGCAGTATGTTCACAGTGAAGTTATCGCTTACAGACGGGACCATGGTCGTATTCTGACCTGTGATGTCCACACTGCCTGGGGTTGTAAATACTGTAAATGTTACGGTTTCACCCAAAGTTACATTGAAATCGCCTAGAGTGCCCGGAACTTCAATCCAGTCAACTTCCACCAAACCAACATATCCGGTGGTGACATTATATCCTGAGGCAAAAACAATGACGTTGCCTCCAACAGGTAAATTTACAACCGTCAAGTTGAATCCGTCAGGCCAATCGGTCAGGGCGATATAATCCACGGTTGGTGGAAGCCCTGAGGTGTACATCGGCGCGGATCCTTCACCAAAATACATATTTTGATAGTTGTCAACCTGGGCCGTTTCGTTGTCCTGATAGCCAATAAAGCACACTTTAACAGAATAATAATATTTCGTGCTAGGAGAAAGGCTGGTATCATTGTAGTACAAATCTGTGAGTGGATTGTTCACAGAGCAGCCGGGCACAAGCGTCCAATTTGAATCACTATTATTATACTCGCTTCTGTAAATTTTGTAGCCCGCGATCAGCCCATTCGGGTCGTCTAATGCATCCCACGTAATGTTGATATAATCTGTGCCGTTCTCAACCTGTGTTGGTGTGGGTATTTTTTGTAGTTCTACAGTATCAAAGATATCGAATGGATTATTGGTTAAAGTGCCGTTTATAAAGGCTATATATCCTGCATGGTCACCAGTTCCGTAGCTGCCGTATTCCCTCTCAATGATCATAATACCTGGGTCTCCGATCTGCCAATCCGCAATTAAGCCATTCTCCCCGCCCTCCTCCTTACTAATATAGGGGTCATATTGGTCACTGGGAGGAAAGGAATCCACGATTTCATCGACAACATTACCTTCGTTCGTCCTGTTCTGGATATAGAAATATATAAACCCGTTCTGCGTATCATTGTAAGCTCTTACGTTTGTTGTGGAATTTGGGTCTACATTCCCATATATGATGTGTTGTACATCATCTGCTCCAATCTCAGACACAAGGAATACAAATATTCCTGTCGTTATCAAAAAGGCCGTCAATACCATAGCACTAATTCTTTTTCCTCTCATCTTCATCACCTGGTCTATTTTTCCTTTACCTCAATTGCGATTCCCTCGATTATTCGCAATTAATCTTGAAATTATGATAGGTTAGATACTCTATGGAGGTGGCGGCAGGCCTTCCTCCGGTGGTGGGGGCGGGGTTTCCCTCTCTGGTGGCCCCTCTTCCTCTGAAGGTGGTACTTCTTCTTCAGGAGGTACTTCCTCCTCAGGCGGCACCTCTTCCTCTGAAGGTGGTGCTTCTTCTTCAGGCGGTGGGCCTTCTTCAGGTGGTACTTCCTCTTCAGGTGGCAACTCCTCCTCGGTTGGTGGTACTTCCTCTTCAGATGGCAACTCCTCCTCAGTTGGCGGTGCTTCTTCCTCTGCCGCCGGTGGAACTTCCTTAGGTAGTTCCTCCGTAGGTTTCTTCTTCGCAAGGAGTGCAAATACCAATATCAGCACTATAATAATGATTATCGGTAACAGAATCAGTAATATCGGGAACTCATCTTTCTCTTCTTTAGGTGCTGGCTCCTCCTCCCATTTTGTTGGGTCCAATGGGTAGGCATCCACACTGTCGCTGTAACCGTCATCGTCCGTGTCCCAAAGCAGAGGATCGGTCTCATCCGAATCTCTTATCCCGTTTCCGTTTGCGTCCTCGTCAGTGTCGAGTAAACCATCGCCGTCATCATCGGTATCCACAAGGTTGAAGATGGTATCCTCATCGGTATCGAGATCAGCGGTATTGTCCACAATACCAGAGTAACCCGACTCGTTGGGAACTGTGGCCTCATCTACGCAAGTTATACTGTAATAATAGGTAACCCCATTGGTACGGCCAGTATCCAGGTAGCTAGTATCTGTAATCAATGCGGTATTTATCTTAGTGCCAGTGGTATTTGTTGTGGATCTGTAGATGTTATAACCTGCCCGATCACCCTCTGTGTTAGCATTCCAGTTCAGTTGTAATGAACCTCCAGCGGTCACCTGTGTAACCCGCAGTCCTGTTGGAGGCTGAGGCGCAGTGGTGTCAGGTTCGGGGTGTACGGTTATTTGGACGGTGGCAGGTAGGCCTGAATAATCAGCTGTTAGGTTGACCACCCCAGCGTTTGTTGCAGTGAATTGAGTTAATTGACCTGTAACTGGGTCTACATTACCAATTTGGCTGTCATCAACTGTCCATGATGCAGTCCTATCGCCTATATATCCGCCAGAATTATTGTAACCTGCGCAGTAGTAGCTCTTTATGACAACTCCTCCAAGGGTGAAGGATTCTGCTATAACTACATTGCCCAGACCGCCGCTGGCATCCCTTATCAGGATGGAATCAGGGGTCGGCACGTTGATGGTGAAAATTACTGTATCATCGTGTCCTTGCCCGTCATCGGCCTTCCAGGTGGCTGTGCCCCCTTGGGAGCTTGAATTGAATATGGAGTCGTCGCCTGAAGCGGGCTCTGTGACTGCGACTGCATTGTCTTCATTGATAACCGACCATGTTACCGATACATCGCCAATATAACCGCCTATGGTGTTGTTAAAGGCAGCTGCATAGCCGGTAATCGTGAAACCAACATCCACAGTCAGTGGCCCGATCTCCGCGGCGCCTGTGTCTTGTGTGTCTACAATAAGTATGTAGTCGATTGTGGGCGGGTTGACTTCCAGTGTGAAGTCGTCGCTCACACCTAGGGTTGCGTTATCGCCTGTAATTGTGGTCGTACCGCCTAGATTGCCTGCAGTGAAATTAACCACAGCGCCGATAGACACATTGAAATCACCAAGAGGGTTAAGAGGATCCGATTGTTCCCATTCGACCTCCACCAGCCCTAAATAGCCACCACCCGTATCGTTATAGGCGGAAGCGTAAATCGTTGTGTTCTCGGTTACATCCAGGTATACAGTTGTGAGTTCTGTTCCATCTGGACCATCGGTAAGTTTAATGGAGTCTATAGTAAATTGTAGAATTTCTACGGTGAAGTTATCGCTCACCTGTGGAGACATGCTTGTATTTTGGCCTGTGACATTAACTGTTCCTGGGGTTCCAACTGCCGCGAAAATTGTGGAGGACGTGCTTATGCTCGGGGTTAATGTCCCTAATCCAAAGGGAACCCCGCTCCAGTCGACATCCACCAAATCCACATACGTTGGGCCGGTGGTGTTGTATCCTGAGGCGAATGCCTGCACAGAGCCTGCAGCACCTATGGTTACAGTTGTGAGTTCATTGCCATCCGCCGCGTCAGTGATCAGGATATAGTCCACAGTTGGTGGCAAAATGTTCACTGTGAAGTTGTCACTCACTTGTGGGTCCATGCTAGTATTTTGACCCGTGACGTTCACGCTTCCGGGAGTTGTGAAGGCAGTGAAAATTGTGGAAGTACCCAACGCTGTGCTGAAGTCTCCCAAGTTAGATGGAACTTCGGTCCAGTCTACTTCTACCAGGTCTATGTAAGTGGACCCTGTATTATTATAACCTGAAGCGTAAGCCATGACTTGACCACCTATTGGTATATCAACAGTGCCGAGCGGTGTGCCGCCAGGTCCGTCGGTTATGATGATATAATCTATACCAGTTGGAACGAAAAATAGATTCTTCTGGAAAGTATCGTTTATACCAAGCAGAGTGTATTCGCCTTTGATCTCCACTATGCCCTCAGTGAGTCCAGTGAAGGTGGTTGTATTTCCTGTGAGATTTTCGAAATTACCGCTACCCCCAGTAATCGGTGTACCCGTCCAATCAACTACGAATAGGCCTATATATGTTGGGCCTGTTTTATTATAACCGGAAGCATATATTACAATGGGATTCACCATATCCCAGGTCGTATTGTCCCACTCCGGTCCGTTTGGTGATTTCGTTAGAAGAATGTAATCCACTTCTGGTGGGTTGATTTCTACCGTGAAATTGTCCTGCAAAGAGGCGTTAGTGCCTGTAACATTTACAAAGCCTCCCTGATAAAACGCAGTGAAATCGGTGAATGTACTTGTGGTTGGGTTGCAAAGGCCCAGTCCAACTGGATTCCAGGTCCAGTCCACTTCAACCGGGCCTGTATAGGTCGGTCCAACGCTATTAAAACCAGATGCATAGACTTGAGGCGTGGTTTGACCGATATCGATGGTGATCGTACCAACCTCCAGCCCACCTGGTGATTCTGTGATTAGAATGTAATCGGTGATGAGTCCACTTGAAGGTGCGCTCATATTCACTGATCCCTCGCCGAAATATGAGTTTTCGTAGTTGTCCACATTGGCAGGGATGTTTCCTTGGTATCCAATAAATACAACTTTAATGGAATAATAATAGGGTGTATCCCCAACAACGCCAGTATCATTGTAGTAAAAATCTGTTAATGGGCTGTTGACAGAGCCGCCCACTAGTTGCCAGTCGAGGTCGCTGTTATTAGTGGTGCTTCTATAGACCGTATAACCTGCGATCAGCACATTGGGATCGTCCAATGCATCCCATGTGATATTAATATATGTCGTGCCGTTTTCAACCATAGTCGGCGTTGGTATTTTCTGCAGTTCAACAGGATCAAAGATATCGAATGGATTATTGGTCAAGGTGCCATTGATAAAGGCTATATATCCTGCATGGTCGCCAGTTCCGTAGCTGCCGTATTCCCTCTCAATGATCATAATACCTGGGTCTCCGA
>CBDUXN010000021.1:0-29699 GCA_965371185.1 uncultured Thermoplasmata archaeon | reverse complement strand
AATGACCCTCATGGATCGTTATGGGGGCTGAGAGGTGAATTTATGCAACAAGTCTACGAAAGGGAAGATAAGCGGCTGTGGTATTAGAACGAAATCAAAATCGAATCTGTTCGTTTATGTTCCTGCTTAGAGGATTCTAAAAATATTTCCGCACGAAAACTTATTCCCTTCGTATGTGATAAATTACAAGGATAATAGCAAGTGCACAAATATGGAGTTCTAAAAGCAGTAGATAAATGCCTGGATTATATTCGTCCTCGTTATCCTCTTTCAGTGTGGATTTTTCATGGGATAATCTTACACTGGCTACTACTTGCCCTGTGGGTTCATAGGTTAATATGACTCCCCAATTTGGTTGGACTTCTCCTCTGCTGTGAATAATAAATTTATCTGCACTATCCAGTTTACTGTTTTCGTTACTGTCACGTAATTCTATAAAATATCCCTGGGTGGTATTCTCAAAGTACTCAGAAATCATTCCCGTTTCCTTTAAATTCATATAAACATCGTACAATGTTATTCTAATTTTATCTGATTTTACTGAACCATAAAAAATTCCATGCCACCTTGGATTGCTTTCGAAGTTCTCAGGTTCTTGGAAAGTAAGTGTCGGATGTGAGGGAGTCTTTTCTGGGTTATTATTTATGTTTATAGACCCTATAAGTAACAAAGTTATGATTGATATTAGAACAACTTGTCTTATTTTCTTCCTCATAATAGTAATATATGTTTAGTTGAAGATAAATAATTATCGGCTATCTCTTCAAAATCAGCTCGCCCATCACCCTGTACTCCTTTTTCCAGTAGCTCAGGGCCTTTTCTCTGTCGTAATTTTCCTCTTTGTGGGCTGCAATCACTTCCCCAACAAACCAATCATGGGAGCCGCCAAAGCTCAGCTCTTCCACGACCCTGCATTCCATATTCACAGGGCATTCCTCGATCAAAACCGATTTTATTATCTTAGGTTTCATTGGTGTCAATCCAGACTCCTTGAATTTATCCGTGTCCCTCCCCGATACGGTACCGCAAATGTCCACCTTCTCAGCCATATCCAATGTGGGAATGTTCACCCCGAAATCTTTGATTTCCTTGAGTAGCTTGTTGGAATGTCTCTTAGGGTGCATCCCTATGCCGATCATGAGCGGTGTGAAGGAAAAGACATGTATGAGACCTATCGCGATTATGTTTTCTCCAACAGTGACGAGAACCACGGGGAATGCCGGAAAATTTGTTCTAGCATTTATTAAATCGATTTCTTGTTTCATTATTATCCATCCTCGCTCGGTAATGGCTTCAAAAGCTTATTATCCCTTCGCTCGTGACATTCCCTCAAAACTTTTATCCATATATTCACCATACACATGCCCATGGACTCTCTTTTAATTAGAGCCAAAGAAATATCTGATGTTCTTAAAGAACAGAAGGAGGTTCTCATTGTAAGCCACATCGATGCAGATGGTATAGCAGCAGGGAGCATATCATCCTTAGCTTTACAAAGGAAAGGCATCGAGCATGAGGTAAAGTTCGTAAAAAAGCTGGATGAAAATGAAGTTCAAAACATAAAAGACAGCAATCCTTCGCTTGTCTGGCTCACGGATTTGGGAAGCGGCTCGCTGCCTATGCTGAAAGGTTTGAATGTTGTTATCACGGATCATCATGTCCCCGCAAAAGCGGAGATGAGCCGGCAAGACAGGATGAACATTTTGAGTTACGCGAATGCTCACGAGGTTAACCATAGCAACCATCTCAACCCGCATCTTTTTGGTTTGGACGGTGCAAACGACCTTAGCGGAGCAGGCGCAACCTACCTGGTTGCAAAGATGCTAGACAAAGATAATGCAGATCTTGCTGCCCTGGCCATAGTTGGTGCCGTGGGCGACCTTCAGGACGCTAAGAATCTCAAGCTTGTGGGAACGAATAGGGACATCTTGGAAGACGCAAAGAAGGCTGGTGTTCTGCACTGGAAAAAGGACATCAGGTTCTTTGGAAGGGAAACAAGGCCGATATTCAAACTTCTTCAATACGCAAACGACCCTCTGATTCCGAATCTTACAGGCAAGGAGGATGCATGCCTAACATTTCTTTTAGAGCTGGGAATTCCACTGAAGGAAGAGGAGAACTGGCGCAAATGGATCGACCTGACCCTTGAGGAAAAACGCCTCGTCTCCTCTGAAATCGTAAAACTGCTTCTTTCAAAGGGTTTTGCCGGAGAGATGGCAAAGAGGCTAATAGGCGAGGTCTACATCCTCAGCAAGGAGGAGGATGGCACAGAGCTTCGGGATGCCAAGGAATTTGCCACACTGCTGAACTCATGCGGAAGATACGACAAGACTGAGGTCGGATATCAGGTATGTTTGGGAGACAGGGATGAATGGCTGGAAAGGGCCAGGGTTTTACTTCGGGGTCATAGAAGAACCCTTGTTGAAAATTTGCAGTTGATAAAGGAGAGAGGAATAACGGAAATGGACCACATCCAGTACTTTCATGGCCATGCTGAGATCCCCGAGAACATCATTGGAACACTTGCAGGAATGCTGTTGGGTGGAGAAGAGGTCAGGGGCGATTTGCCCATGCTGGCCTTTGCCGACACCGAGGAAGGGGATATCAAGGTCTCTTCAAGGGCCACAAGGGCTTTGGTAAGTAAAGGTTTGGATCTGTCCGTGTTGATGAAAAAATCCTCAGAGAAGGTTGGCGGTGTTGGAGGGGGACACAATATCGCAGCCGGGGCCACGATACCGGAGGGCAAAGAGGAGGAATTTTTAGCTTTCGCTGATAAGTTGGTGAAAAAACAGTTGAAAAAATGATTATGAAAGGTTAAGTTAGTACCTCGAGGTCGCACATTGGTACCCCTTCATTCATGTATGGGGGTCTATATATCAACTGAAAGCTATCACCCGCTTGGATTCCGGCCCCTCCATCACCAGCGATGGAGAATGTATCACCGGTTGATATTATACTGTCGCTGTTGTCATTTAAATATATACCATCCTCATTGTGTTGGGGAGGGGTTAATGCTGGCTCAAGGGATGATACAGACCCTGTCAATTTTACCTCATCTGTATTGGTTCCATTATAAAAATAATAAAATATCTTATCAAGAGCAAACTGCTCGCCTGAGCCATCTGTTGAATCAACAGTTAATGTCCATATGATATTGGTGATAGAGTTATCCGGTTTAAATTGTACAAAGCTCACTGTGGGTGTTTCTTCGGGCATCACGGTTATGGTTTCATTCGCTGTTCCAGTTTTATCCCCATCATCTACAGTAAGATTAACATTGTACACCCCTGGCATTGTAAAAATGTGAGAGGCTGTTATGCCACTATCCTCGTTTGGATTTCCTGGTTCAGCATAATCGTCATCAAAATTCCAATCATACGTCAGCACGTCATCTTCGTCAGGGTCGACCGTGGTTGCAGCATCAAAATTGACAGTATCATTGGCATAGACCTCAGGTGGGGTATGTGTGAAGGCAGCTGCTGGAGGGCGATTCTCTCCGTCACCATTTCCATTTGAAGGCTCCTCTTCTCCGGTCAGCAAGAAAAAACCTATTATAGCAATTATAACAACGACGGCCACAACCACCACTATGATCTTCTTCTTTCCCGAATCATCAATATCAGGGGATGATTCCGCGGCTTTAACCTCGATAACCTCTTCCTTATCTGCCATAATACCACTAATCCTTCCATATCAATTACTCTTTATTAATCTTTCGAAATGTTAAAATCCCTTAAAATGCCGTTGAAAGAGCCCTTTAACCGCTAAATTATCGATGTTAACTTTTCTCGCCCATGAGTTTTATTATGGCTTCCGCGGGCTCTCCGTTGCATTCTTCCAGAGCCTTCCTCGCCTCCTCCTCCGATACACCCGCCTGCCCAGCTACCAATAAGATATCCTCCTTCGGTATTCCACCTTCAGACGTAACTTCCTCGGGCGTGCCCACTATCTGGTAAGTCTTCTGACCCTGGACATCCATGCATGTCACCGCAGCATCCCTGAAAATCAGTGTCCTGTCCGAGGTTTTGATTATCACTTCCTTCACATCCTCGAACTCTTCGATGTTTATGCCGTGTTTCTTCATCATGGCCTTCATATGCTTGGGGTTAAGGCCTCTTCCACCAGGTATCATGGATTCACCAGGGGTATATCGGTTAGGTTCCGTTTAAATATTGTGGATGGGAAAAGAGGACTTTGAAGAGGATATAGGGGGATGATTGTCATTTTATTAGATGTATCAGGGTAGGATGAGGGAGAATAGGTGGTGGGATGGAGGCAAAAGATTAATTATTCTATAACATGATAAAGGGTGGGAACATGGGCGAGCTGATATTCATAGGGTTAGGATTACATGACGAATACGATATCTCATTACTTGGCCTGAAAGCCTCTTTAGAGTGCGATATCCTATTTGCGGAGTTCTATACGTCTATGCTCGCTGGTACGAACATAAACAAGATTCAAAATCTTACAGGAAAGAGCATAAGGGTTCTAAACAGGGAAGAGATGGAAAAAGGCGATATCATTGTCGATGCTGCAAAGGAGAGTAAAGTGGGCGTGCTCGTGGTTGGCGACCCGATGACGGCAACTACACATCTAGCGCTGAGATTGAAGGCAAAAGAGAACGATATAGATACCAAGCTGATACATGGTGCTTCAATAATAACAGCTGCCCCTGGATTGTCAGGGCTTCACATCTATAAGTTCGGCAGGACCGCCAGCCTACCGTTTCCTAAGGAGGGGTACTTCCCCACCAGCCCCTACGAGGTCATAAAAAACAATCTTGATAACGGCTTACACACCCTGATTTTGCTGGATATAGAGGAACATGATGAGAAATACATGAGGGCGAACGAAGGTATAAAACTGTTAATGGACATGGAAAATGAAAGGAAGGAGGGTGTAATTTCTGGGGATACTTTGGCTTGTGTTTTAGGGAAAGTTGGCTCGGAAAACCCTGTAGTCAGGTCAGGTTTTTTAAAGGATCTTGTAGAGCAAGATTTTGGGGAAGGGCTGCATTGCCTAGTCGTTCCTGGAAAGCTGCATTTTACGGAGGCAGAAGCCCTGGTCGAATTTGCAGGTGCGCCCAAGGAGATTATGGAGCAGGTGTAATTTTCAAGAGAATGGCAAGGCTTTTAAACTCAAAGTGCAATCGAAGTAGCAGGGAGGAGCTACTAGAACTGATTTTAAAATGTGAGCTGAAGAGAACGATTCAGTGATTGATGGATTAAAGCTGATTATCTTGTGCTTTTCTTTTGGACGATCCCTTTTTAAAGATCATTTCCCCCTCCTCCTTTATTTTTTATATATTTCTTGGGATACCAACGCCGTGGTCCTCGCCTAAACCTATGCCTACCCTAACTATTTACCTCATTGCAATGAACAAAATTAGCAAAATAAATGATGAATTACGCAACAAAAATTCAAATTCACTATACCTTTCCACAAATTATTTAAGTAATAAACACGATGAGCGAGGCGCATCCCAGAATAGCAACGTTGAGGAGATAATATCTGATTATAACTGAATGTTCTCTTTTCGTGACTTACTGGATGCTGATAATAGGTTAATCTAGGGGGGAGAAACCTTTAGAGATGAAAAGGGGACGAGGGTAAGGATACTGCAAAAGACATTGGTTACTGTAAGCTAACCTATCCTCTTCTTTTAGACGATCCCTAAGGTAATACCTATTGAAAGATAGATAGGTGAGTGAAAATATGGAAAATAAAATTGGAAAAATTTTGAGCATAATGCTCATTGTGTCGTTGTGCGCGGTTGCGATTGCCCTAGTTGGACCCGGAAATGCGGCTGTCCAAGAAGATGCCGAAAGTTATACGCCAGGAAAAGCTGTCGAGGAAAATGATGGAGGAGACTCCTCATCTGCGATTATTATACTGGTGAGAGATCCGAGTCAAATAGATGGCACTGCATATGCTTTTGCTTATCTACAACCAACAGAGACCCTGAGCCACACAATGGATAAGGAAAAATCCAATGAGGCGGGAATATACATAGCATTTGTACTTTTATTGATGGCGCTAGTCATTGGAATAATATTTGTATATAATAAGTCGGATAAAAAAATATCAAAGAAAAACAAAGCTATCGGATTTCTTATGGTCTTTATAATGATCATATCCATATTTACAGTAATGCTGATGAAAGTAAGCACTGACAATAACCGTGAAGACATCATCCAAGTGGATGATGCTACTGACATTACTGAGTCCTCAGCCATCCTTAGCGGTGAGGTTAACAACCTTGAAGAAACCGGCACTCTAGAAGCCTCCTTTGAGTGGGGTCTGAACTCAGGTCCACCATACGCCTACGAAACCGAAACTCACACTATTTCCTCGGCTGGATCTTTTAACGAGACAATCGATGGTCTCACTCGAGAAACCACATACTACTACCGGATGAAGGCTGTGGGTAGTGATGACACCTATTACAGCCGAGAGAGAAGCTTTACAACAATTGCCGGAAAGGGGATAATCTATGTCCATCAGGCTGCTACGGGTACCGGAGACGGCAGTTCCTGGGAAAACGCCTTTACCGATCTGGAAGAGGCAATAAATGCAGCTGACCCCACAGACGAGATCTTGGTGGCACTTTCTGACCAACCGGGAGAAATCGGTCTTGCTCTCCGGCTGAAGAAAAGTGAATCCGGAGATATTCTCATCGATGAAACCCTCATTGTCGGACCTAACGATACTCTTGAAGGAAGCGGCACCATCGACAACGATGTAACGGTCTCCGGTGTCTTCAACCCGGGCCACTCGCCTGGCAAAGTTGAAATCAACGGCGACTTGACTATCATAGGGACCGATACAACTGTTATTGATTACCCTGATGTTTATCCCACATCTAGTCCTATTGGTGCTGATACGGTGGGAACACTCAAGATCGAGATCGGGGGCGTGAACCCGGGGCCTGGATCACCTGTGGACGATGGATACGATCAAATTATAGTCGATGGAAATGTCTATCTTGGCGGGACTCTAGATGTTGTTCTTATCAATAACTTCAACCCACAGGTTGGTCAAACCTTTGATTTTCTTGTAATAAAAGAAGGCTCTACTGGAACGATAGATTCATCAAAGAAATTCGACGATGCCACAGGACTCTTTGGCTTCGGTGACGGCACTCTTTATTTTGAGATCGTTCAGGGCACTGACAAGGTGCAGCTCGAAGTCAAGCAGTTCGGAGGCGGAGGTCTTCAGCTCAAAGCGATCGGTGCCCACGCTATCGGTATTGGAAAGGTGCTTTGCGATTATTTCTCGGATACCTCCTACTCGGGCTCACTTGACAATGTTGACATCCTGGGTCTGATTTCTGGCAGTGTCAGCTTTTCAATTTCAAAGGATGTTGTGGATGTGGATTTAGATGGTGAGATAACCACTCCAAACGATGATTTTTATGACGATGCCACGCTGTTCACCTTTTCATTGTCCAGCCCGATGCTGTATGTAGGGAAGAGCGGATTTGGCTTATATGTCACGAGTGGTGAGCTTGGCATAGCGAGCTTGAAAGCATCGGACGGCAGTTCATGGCTTGCGGTGTTAGCTACAGATATTGGAGGCACCCTGACACTTCCTAAAGTAACAGCGAGTTTAGATTCATTGACGGTGAAGATCAACAAAGGTTATAGCGGCGCATCTCCGCTCGACTGGACAAAAGCTGTAGATCTTGACAAAGATGGCATTTTCTCGGAATATCCCGGAAACACTCATGACATCATAGATTTTGACAGCGACGGCGGCACCACAGATGATCAGGTGAAATATACGGCAGATTATCTTAATATCGGAGGCTCGCTCATCAATTTGGATATCTTTAGTTTCGTTACGGGCAGTGCAGGTTTTGAGTTTGTACAGCAGCCGGTGGATGTCGATGTTGACAAAGACAACAAATTCGACATATCGTCACCAGGTTTCTTGGATCTCAAGGATGCGGACCTCACCACGCTTGAGCTCACCGCAACTAATGTGTTCGTCGGTGTGCCTAATAGTGTAGGATTCTCAGTGCAAAGCGGCAGCCTTGCCTTCGCTTCAATCAAACCCGAAGATACAAATGACAACAGAAGCTGGCTCGCCCTCAGTGCTTCTGTCGGTACTGCAACTCTCACGGGTATCGAAGGTTTAACCGCTTCTGGCAGCCTCGACATCAAGATCAACAGAGGATATGATGGCTCAACAGTTGTATCCGGAGCGGCACTGGATTGGGCTAACAATGTCAATACTAATGCCAACTCTGTAGATGGGGATGATCCCTTCAAGAAAACTGCTGTAACTGTCGGTAGCCATAATATTATACTCAATGGAGACCTTCTGCAGGCTTCAGGCTCACTGACTATCGATCTCTTTGGTTATGTGACCGGGACTGCAGGATTCGAATTTGTACAGAAACTGGTGGACGTCGATGTTGACAAAGACAAAATATTCGATATATCAACACCGGGCTTCGTGGACCTCAAGGATGCGAACATCACCACGCTCGAGCTTACAGCTACCGATGTTTTCGTTGGTGTGCCCAATGGTGTAGGACTCTCGGTGAAGAGCGGCAGCCTTGCGTTCGCTTCAATCAAACCCGAAGATACAAATGACAACAGAAGCTGGCTCGCCCTCAGTGCTTCTGTCGGTACTGCAACTCTCACTGGAATCGAAGGTTTAACTGCAACTGGAAGCTTGGATATCAAGATCAACAGAGGATATGACGGCTCAACAGTTGTATCCGGAGCGGCACTGGATTGGGCCAATAATGTCAATACTAATGCAGATTCAGTACATGGAGAGGACCCCTTCAAGAAAACTGCTGTAACTGTCGGTAGCCATAATATTATACTCAATGGGGACCTTCTTCAGGCGTCAGGCTCACTGACTATCGACCTCTTTGGTTATGTGACCGGGACTGCAGGATTCGAATTTGTACAGAAACTGGTGGATGTCGATGTTGATAAAGACGGCATATTCGATATATCGTCACCGGACTTCGAGGATCTCAAGGATGCGGACCTCACCACGCTTGAGCTCACTGCAACGGATGTGTTCGTTGGTGTGCCCAATAGTGTAGGACTCTCGGTGAAGAGTGGCAGCCTAGCGTTCGCATCAATCAAACCCGAAGATACAAGTGATAACAGAAGCTGGCTCGCTCTCAGTGCTTCTGTCGGCACTGCAACTCTCACTGGAATCGAAGGTTTAACTGCAACTGGAAGCTTGGATATCAAGATCAACAGAGGATATGACGGCTCAACTGTGGTTTCCGGAGCAGCACTGGATTGGGCCAACAATGTCAATACAAATGCCAACTCTGTAGATGGGGATGACCCCTTCAAGAAAACTACCGTAAGCGTTGGAAGCCAGAACATTATTCTCAATGGAGACCTTCTTAAGGCTTCAGGTTCACTGACCATCGACCTGTTCGGCTTCTTAACCGGATCGGTAGCCTTCGAGTTCATCCAGGACCAGGCCGACGTGGATGTCGTCGAGGGCGATGGTGATTTCAACTATTCGACCGGTGACGACCTAAACGACGCCGATATCGTGATGCTCGACCTCACGGTCACCGACGTGTTTATCGGGATCCCTGGAAGCATCGGATTCAAACTCACCAGCGGTCAGCTTGGATTCGGGACGATCAAACCGAAGGCGTCCGACAACGACGACAGGAGCTTCCTGACGATGACCTCGTCGGTCAGCGGCGCCGAGCTCGTGGGCATCCAGGACCTGACCCTGAGCGTGGACATCCTCGAGGTGCAGATCAACCGGGCATATATTGGCTCAACGGTCGCCCCTGGTGACGCATTAAACTGGAAGACCGGTATCAATCTCGACAACGACACGGACGAGGGAGATCCGTTAGTAGGTACTCCCGTCGAGGTTGGCACATTGACCCTCGACCACGAGACGGACTATCTCCGAATCGTCGCCGGTGGGACCCTCAATGCTTTCGGATTCTTCTACGCATCGGGTTCGTTTTCTTTCGAGAGGTCCAGCACGACCGTTACCGTATGGGACGGCCTGAACACGGCCACTCAAGAAGACGTCGAGGTCGAGTACCTTACTGTCGGGACCGTCATCGACAACGCCTTCGCGGGTGTCAACGGCCCATACTGGCGTGACCTAAATGACGATGGAAATTACGAAGAGTCCGAGGTCAACCCGGCCGCCCTCGGCCTGTCACTGAAGTCTGTGAAATTCGCGATGTCCCTCATGTCCGTCAAGACTGACAACCCGGACGAAGAGACCGACTTAAGGACCTGGACAGCCCTTATAGCTGATGTTGGTGAGATAGGATTTGTCGGGATAGAGGACATCACCGCCAAGGGCGGCTCCTTCGTCAAGATCAACACCTATGGAGGCGGAAAGCTCGCCAATGTCGGGGACGAGGAATTCGACGAGGAGAACGACAAGGTGGTGGACTTCAAGACCAGCTTCCCAACTGACGGCGGTCTGGTCGTCGACACCGGAACATCTTCGGTAAAGATCGATTTCGACACCAAATACCTTAGCGTCGGCGGATGGATGGCCCTCAATCTCTCCGGCTTCTTCTATTTCGACGGCTCCTTCGCATTCGAGAAGACAACGACAACTGTGGACACGGTGGGCGGTACTCTTGCTGAGGAGGATGTCCCCGTGGAGATGCTAACAGTGGGCGCGAAGGTCACCCACGCCTTCGTGGGCTCGGGTGGCCCCTACTGGACCGGAGACACCAACGAGAACGAGGAGGTGGATGCTCCGGGCGAGACCAACCAGGACGCTTTCGGGCTCTCCATGGTCGAATTCAATTTCGCTCTTGCGCTGTTCAAGTTCGCCTCCGACGATCCTGAGGAGACGGACCTAAGGAACTGGATGGCGGTCTCCGCGTCTGTCCAGCAGGTCAGCCTCGTGGGCCTCGACAACATCGTTATATCCGGCGGCGGCGCATTCAAGATCAATACTGGAGGCGGCGGGATTAAGGAGAACTATGAAGATGAGGACTACGAAGACGACAACGACACGGTCATCGATTTCAAGTCCAGCTTCCCGACCGGTGGTGTTGACGGTGGTCTTGAGGTCCAATTGGGCGACGGCTCAAACATCCTCCTGGACTGGACAACCGATTACCTATTCATCCATGTGGAAGGCGCCCTCGAGGTCGGAGGTCTCGACCTTTCTGGAGGCTTCTCGTTCGAGAAGGAGGGCACTGACATCGGAGTGGCCGGCGACTTCTCCTTCGAGTACTGGTCCGGCACCAAGAAGTTGTTCGGCTTCTCGGTCGATGGCGCAATGCTCATTAAGGGGGAGGGGGTGGCCATGGAGTTCGGCATATCCCTCCACGTGGATATAGCGTCCGAGACTTTCGTGTTCACGGGCGCCGGAAGGTTCTTCATGAACTACACCGGCGTCAGCATAAACGAGATCGCCGAAGAACCCGTCGACCTCATCCTCCCAACGCCGACTGGGAAAAACGAGATACTCAAGGTCTCGATAGAGACCTTCAAGGTCAAGATAGGCACTTATGTAACCTTCGAAGCAGGAGACATCATCCTCGATCTCACAGCCACAGGAAGCGAGCATTTGATCGAATTCGGTGAGGCCGGGCTATCGCTCAAGATCGGCTCAAGCGTTCCTGCTGTCGGCGGATTGGAAGGGAATGTCGGCAACTTCGCGATACGAGCGGACTTCCTTCCGATCATCCTCGATGAATTCTACGCATCGATATCAGTCGAGGATGGCCTCTCTACGGCCGATTTAAAGCTCCCGATCCCGATCAGTGTATCAGAACTGGGTCTCAGATTCAATCCTGGCGCTGTTGTGGATGATGTGCTAGTGGAACCATGGGACTTCTCCATCACACTATCCGGGGGGCTCGATGGCTCCGGTGGATTCCCGATAGTGGCCATGGTGGATGGGCTGGAGTTCAACTTGGGATATCTCGTTGATGGTAAATTCCCGTTCACGAAGATCGACGGCATACAGTTCGGCATCGAAGACATGAGCATCGGCCCAATGAAGGTTGGCGGAAAGTTCACCTTCGGCATCGTGAGTATCGACGACGGTGCTGGTGGGACGAAGACTGCCTTCTACGGCGGTATCGAGGGCACTTTCTCGTACAGCGGCATAGGGGGAGGCATCCAGCTCTATATCTGCGAGCTCGGTCCATTGGTGGCCACGATCTCCGTCGGTGGTCTGGTGGAACCCACCACGGGCTTCGTCTTCGGTATCGACAAGGGCGGATTCGCTTTCGGTGGTGAACCCTGGCCGTCCCCGGAAGGTCCGGAAGACCTCCTGACGACGCCGGTGTTCCAGGATCCGTTCGACACATCGCTCGATGCCATAAAGAAACGGGTCGAGGAGACACTTGAGGCGGGCCATAATACATTTGAGGACTCCTTCACCATGGCCGTCACAGGGACGATTACCAACATTTACGTCCAGGGTATGATCAAGGGCGACGTGACAGTCGCCATGAACATAGGCTGGCCCGACTCCTGGGGCGACCCGTTGCCTGACGTGAAGCTTCTGATCAACGGCGATATCGAGCTGCTAGGGATGCCCTTGGGATTTGCCGGCTTCCTCATCGATCTGTCGGATCCGCTCGTTCCGATACTCGACTTCGCCTTCCAGGTTCCGGCTCCTGGAAATCCTCTGGGCTTCCTCTTCCCGTCCAATACGACGATCCTTGGCCGGCTGGACACATCCGGAATAATCGAGATGCCCATCATCGGCATCGCCACGTTCGTCAGCGAGACCTTCGAGGGCGTCCTCGAGCTCGTGCTGGAGGGTATGGCCGAGGATCTGGAGATGAACCATAGTTCGAGCTTCTCCAAGTTGCTGCTTGACGGCGGTCTCGTGACGACAGACGTCAATTATTCGGTCCCCAACGGTTCTGTAGATGATTGGGAGAATGCCATCGTGATAGACAGTGAGTTCCTGGTGGACCGCATACTGGGTGAAGACGACATACCGGAATACCCCGATGGAAAGATAGTGGGATTACTGCCAACTTCATTCGAGGCCCTCGATGATTTCTCGATTGATGACGTAGGTCGCGCTATCGAGCTCATCGGAGAGCTCGTTCCGGCTATAATCAGCCAGGCCTCGACCCTGGCCGAAGCAGGTGAGATCGATTATATAGTTTTCTTCGACAAGCTGGTCGATGTCGTCCTCAATGCGTTGATCGAGGGGATAGACGCCGCGTGGGAGACCTTTGATCCATCTCTCGTGATAACCGCCCGGATCCAGCCCATGATCTTCGGTATCCCTCTTGGCGAGCCGGATGTTGACGTTGAACTGCGCTTAGATAAATACGCCTTCCAGTTCAGCTTCGCAGGGAGCATCCGGGATCTGCTGTTGAATACTGTCTTCGCGCAATTCGGCGGCTCTGTCCTCGCCAACCTCCCTGCGGGTCTGGATGGCATTAATGATTCCACATACTTTTCCTTCAAGCGAGAGTTCCCGGAGAAGCTCTTCACCGCCATCGTCACAGGCATGGCGGATCCTGGTGAGACGAAACCCCAGGAGCTGGTGGATCTGATGGTGGACCTGATGAATCCTTTCACCGGATGGGAGGTGCTTTTCGCCAGCACCATCACCTTATTCGGATTCAAGCTTGGCTCGGTTAGCGGTTTCATATTCGGCCCGCCGTCCCAGGATGTTTTGGACGATCCGGAATCGACGTTCAATACATTTGTGAAGAACCTTGATCCGGACGGTGACGGGGAACCGAATGAGAACCTTGTCGAGTATTATACAGACAAGGTCAATGTCATACCCATCAATACAAAGGAACAGTACGATAACATTGTGGAGTACGGCGGCCTCCTGATGACCGGGCAACTCTATATGCCTGACATAATCGCCGATCCCATCTCCGTTATCACCACCCTGCCCGAGTGGGCCTCGGTGACCGTTGAGATCTCCAGTGGTGAGTTCTTAACCATTCAGGCCGTGGAACCCGGCACCAACCATAACAAAGTCAATATTATCTTCCTAGACGGCACAAATGATGGTGTTACTGCGGGAAGCGAGACAGTTGTCTATGACGACTCGAACATCACCTTCAAGAGGCTGATTATCACCGTCGAGGAAGGCGTCAGCACCGCTGGGGACGTAATAGCTGCCATCAACTCAGAGGGTACTTTCACGGCCACGACAGCGAGCCTCTCGAGTATCATCAACATGGCTTCCGTCACCTCTGACCCGACATCGGGTGGGACCTCAGAGGAGAATGCCAGTGCGACTTTCGGTTCTACAACGAATGACTTTGAGCTCTACATCGAGGCTTCATCGACAGGGCTCCAGTACAACGACGACCATATCATATTTCAGGATACCGTCGAGGTGGGGAGCGAGACCGCTGTCTACGACGACACCAACAGCAGCTACAAGACGCTGACCATCTCCGTCGACGACGGCACCAGCACCGCAGCTCACATAATCGCGGCCATCAACAATGATGGAACATTCACTGCCACCACGCCAGACTCCATGGTCGTCATCGTCTTGCCGCTCACCGACAATGTCACGTCCGGTGGTGTGAACGGCATCGACTGGACGCTTCCTGAGCTCGAGTGGGACGATCTCACCGATATAATGGACAACTTCACCAAGGTAAAGGAGTACATTGAACAGATCATCGAAGGTCTGACGAGGCAGAGTGAATGGGCCAAGCTGCAGATATACATCGCATCTCCCGCCGAGTTGTTCAATGTAGCTGCCAACATCCTCGATACGGGTTCGACCCAGGCGTTCTCCACCGTGACATCCCTGAGCGATAGCACGTTCGAGATGGTCATAACCGCGAGGGAGTATGGACCCGCGTACAACGATGTAACCATAATCTTACAGGACGGTGCGACTGCAGGCCAGGAGACGGTGGTCTACGATCATGATGCGGGGACGCTGACGATAACTATTCAAAACGGAGTCTCAATTTCCAGCGAAGTGAAGAGGGCGATCAACAAGGAGGGGCCCTTCTTCGCCAAGTGCGAAGATGACCTCTTCGTGATGACAATCTCCGACCTCGTGGTGCCTGACACCTCCGGTGGCGAGATCAAACCACTCTCAGTACCGAAGGATCTCAGCTCCCTACCGGCTGACGTATTCCAGAAGCTGCTCGACATCCTAAACGCTGGGTTCATCGAGGGATACAGCGATCTGAAGCTCTTCGGCATCAACCTCGGGACGACATTCATCGAGGGCACGATCAACGGAATCCGTGCAGAAGCAGACATACCCTGGCTCGCCGGACTCACAGCAAGCCTTGAGACAGGCTGGAAGGAGATCAGCCTCAATCAATTCTTCTTCGACCTCGTGACCTCACCTCTGGCCATTACGGTCGTCGAAGCACTGAACCTCCCTGGTGATCCTGAGGAGGTTTTCGCCTTCCTCCTGGATGAGGATACGCCGGATGTCCAGATACTATTCCCGGTGGGTGCTTTCGAGGCCATGTTGTCCTCTGCCAATTTCACCGATTGGTTGGTGGACAATTTCGGTCTTCCCGATTTCGTCGGTGCGGCTATGGAAGGTGCGGCGTCCTTCGATTTCTTCTTCGGAGCGTACACGCCAGGACTCGGCGGACCTGAGGACAGCGGCGTGAAGCGGAACGGCGGATTCAGGCTGGAGGCCTCCCTCGATATAGAAGGATTCATCGATGACGCCTGGTTCGAGTTCGAGATCGAGTTTTTCAACATCTTGGAATGGGACCCCGCCATCCCAATCCCTATCCCGAACTTCGTCGCGCGCGCTTCCTTGGCCAGCCTCACACTTCCGGGTCTCGAACCCGACAATCCTATCCTCTCGCTCAAAGACTTCTTCCTTGAGATCGTCAAAACGGACGACGAGATAACGTACCAGTTGAACTGCCAAGCTGCGCTGCTTGGATTGCGGCTTAATGCCGACGGCGATTTCAACCTGAGCTCTGCCGGGCTCTATGGAGGCATGCTCCTGGAACTGACCGCCGGTGTAGAGGGTTTGACCAAGGGTGGCACCGACACGACACCAGCTAGCGTGATTGTTGTCAATTCAGGGCAATATAACGATTTCAGGATCGACAGTGTGGCGTCAGAAGCCACTGCCGTCATCTCATCATCATATAACAACTTCGAACTGATCCTCACATCGGAACAGCCCGGTATCGACATCGGCGATGTGACCATCGAGTTCGAGGAAGGCGACAACGTGAGCGCTGTCTACGAGGAAGTATCGAAGGTCCTGACGATCACCGTCGTCCACGATTTATCCACGGACCAGGTGACGACGGCCGCCGAGATCGCTGACGCGATCAACTCTGGAGAAATCTTCGATGCCGTCACCCGGAACGGAGAAGCTATTGCCTACATCGACACTTTAAGCACAGAGTACGACGCAGGCGGGACGTACGACCCGAAGCACAATGGCGTGAAAATCAAGATGATCGACGACGGCTCGATCACGGACGATGGTGCAACCGCTGTCTACAGGAATGCGGAGATCGTGATCCGGATCAACGACGGGGTCACGACCAGAAGCGCGGCCATCGCCGCGGTGGACGCCCTGGATGAGTGGGATGCGGACGTCACCAGTGATGAGAGCGGAGGAGATGGCGTCATCACATCGGAGAACCTTATGGACTCGGACTCGAAGTGGAACTTCGAGTTCTCCGTTCAGTTCATACTCATGGTCAACACTACTGGAGTTGACGAGGATTGGTATTGGGAGAATGAGGATAAGTATATCCCACTTCCAAAAGAGCAAATACTGCGTGTACACGCCGATGGCGACCTTCGGTTCGTGGGCTTGGTCTTCGAGGGAACCTTCGACATGGTCGCGAGCACGACTGAAGTAGAAATGACTTTCGCCGCCAGACTGGTCCTTGGAGACCTGGGGGCGCTGTGGGCGACAGGCGCCCTCGTAATCGACAGCAACGGTCTGGCCGGCCGCCTGGAGGTCAACCTCCTTGTCGGGGAACCCCTCGGCGGAGTCGACATAGGGCTAGATATCACCGGCTACTTCCTGTTCGAGGTCAATACCGGAGCGGACAGATACCTTGATGTTCCCGACTTCGAGGATCCCACCGGACTCGAGTACAACGGTCTCGTCACGAGAAGTGTCCTGATCAAACAAGGCCTTCTCGTTCGGGCAATTGGCACGCTCGATTTCCTCGGCTTCATCACGGCAAAGGCAAATTTCGAGCTCGAATGGCGGACCGAATTCTTCGCAATGGAAGGAAACGCGGAGCTCATTATCGGGGATCTGCTGAATGTGAAGTTCGGTTTCGATGTGCTGATAACCGATGAGGGCGTAACCCTTGGTGCAGATGTCTCGGTCAACGCGAAGATCGCGGATGCCATCCAGATCGTCGCTGGCGCTCAACCTGGGCAACCACCTGAGAAGAAGGAACTCAAGTTGAACACCGTCGGCCACGATGTGTATTTGGACGGAGAGTGGTACGATGCCAATTCATTCTACCTTCACCTGTACGGGGAGGTCATCTTCCTTGGGGTCCTACGGTTCGAGGCCGGGTTCAAGGTCCAGGTAGGCGGAAAGGAATTCAAACATGACGCTATTACAGAACCCAAAGCCCCTCAACCGGTAGGAGACGACGATTACCTCTATTCCGGTGAATGGGCTGTCAGCTTTGGTGCACAAATGAACTTCTTTGGCATGGCCACCCTGGAAGCCGATGGCTGGTTCAATCATAGGGGTCACTTCGCGATTCATCTTTACGGGGAGGTGGTTATCGGAACCAGATCGTTCGGAATCATTGGCGAATTTAATATTGATGCGTCATACTCGACCTTTAGGGACCCAGTATTCGCCTTCAGCGGCGGTGCTTCAGCTAAAATCGTCCTGTTCGGTTGGGATGTTGCTGGTATCTGGGTTGATTTCGATTACAACTCTACAACTGGAAAAATCACCATTACAGGACGTGTACTACTCGATTTCTGGTTATTCACCATCGACATTAGCCACACCTTTACCATCGGTTTCTTTAAGATTCCTCCATCTGTGTTTCTTGCAGGCAGTTATGGCACCAAAGAGTGGCTGAAAGACGGGGATCTCTACCTGAACATGGGGCCTCGAGCAGGCTACCGTAATCTGATGCCAGGCGAAACTAATGAGACATTCTACGTCCGCCATGTTGAAGGAACAAGCGGTGACGAGAGAGTTGAGGTGTCTTGTTTCGGTCGCACCCAGAGATTCAGCAAGGTGGAGCGGATTATAGCTGACGGGTATACCGGTGATGATATGATCGTCATCGAGCAGGGTGTTGTCTCTCCTGTTGAACTTAAGGGCGGTTCCGGGAAGGATGTCATCATTCACAAAGGGCCTGGCGGTGGCACTAGTAATGAAATCCGAGGAGGAAGTGGTGATGATTACATTGAGCTTGGTAGCGCTATCGCAGTAAGCGTAGATTTATATGGCGATGCAGGTAATGACTACATCCAGGGAGGTCCCAATGACGACACTATCGAAGGGGGTGACGGTGATGACCAGATTCTCGGCGGTGGTGGTGTCGATACCATAGAAGGTGGTGAGGGCAGCGATATGATCACCGGTGGCTTGGATGCAGACGACCTGTATGGCGAAACCGGTCCGGATGTCTTCTACTGGTCCAAAGGTGACGGTCAGGACAACGTCATAGATGGTGGTGATGGATCGGACACTTTGGTAATCACTGCCAATGACACCGACGAAGTAATCGAGGTATCCCGCAATGCAAGCGATATTGTCGTTACTTGGACCAGCGAAAACCCAGCTCTTGCCTTAACAGGAATCAGCATCGAGGGCCTCGATATCAATCTGGCTGAAGGTAGTGATACTTTCACAATGGAGGATATCCTGGGCTCAGGCCTTACCGATATCGCCCTTGATCTGGGGGATTACGATACCAATGATGAGGATGCCGATATAGTGCTGTTAAAAGGCAGTTCCGCCAATGACTCCTTCATCCTCGATAGCGCCGGGGGATTGTTGAACGTGACCAGGGTAGGTGTGTACAATGTGACCATTACAAACGCCCACCGGGCTTCTGGCGATGCATTGACCATCGAGACCTACGAAGGTTTCGACACCATAAACGCAGCTGCGGCCGTGGAGGATCTTCTGGCCATGACTTTCGAGGCTGGCGCAGATGATGATATCCTCATCGGCACACCGTTCGATGACGTGCTGGATTCGGGCACAGGCAGCGATATCGTCACTGGTAACACGGGTATGGATACGTTCATTGACGATAGCGGGCCCGAGGACACAGATACCCTGGTGGAGATCCAGGACAGTGACATGTCGTTGTTCAACAACATGTTCGTCGTTGGCACGATCATGGCTGATGATGGAACCAGCCAATTCTTCAAGAGCAGCAGCATCGATGAGCAGAATGCGGAGCCGGAGGACCCCAAGTTCCCCGCACCAGTGGTCTTCCCGTTGCAGGATACGGGCGATGTCTATGCTGCAGGTGCCGTGGTTGAAAGCCTCCTTCACAATGGGGTGCCGATATTCGAGCGGGCCTATCTCACAGGCGGCGACAGTAACAACCTTATCGTCGTTGGCGATCGTGATAACAGCATCACCGTGGACGGTTCACCATTGAGCGCTACCCTCTGGAGCGGTGAAGCTACACTTGACAACGGAGCCAATCGTGGCATTACGGGCGACAGTTATATTGAATACTATATTATCAATCTGAACGGTACATCGGGCGCACGCATCAGCATACTGGACACAGGCGGATCTGATGGATATGACGAGATATACGTGTACTGCACGGATTCTGCGGATAAAGTCTATCTGAACGCGATTCGAAGCGGTGCGGAGGTTACAGGTATTGTGGTTGTCGGCGACCAGTTCGGCAGTGGAACCGTCCAGAAGATGACAGTCGTTAATGGAGATGAAGTTCCTGTCTACTATCAGATTGATGGTGGAGAGCGGGTCCAAAGGACAGACGATGAGGGTAAACTCATCTGGGATCTTACAGACCCTGAGAATCCCACTGAAATCTGGCTGGAAACGACAACAGATACCGGTGATCCGGTCATGGTGAGCGAGCCAAACCCTGACAGGGATGACATGAGCTTCCGCAATGTTGAGCGGGTTACCATAAAGACCTTGGGAGGCAAGGACACCCTGATCAGTGACGATACGGCTGTTCCAATGGTCGTCAAACTCGGTGACGGAGACGACACAGTGGTCATTGGTTACGTTCCACAGATCAATGACCCGGGCAATAAAACGCCGGAGTACCCGGAGTATGGAATCCCCATTGCGGATACTGAAAACATGACCAATGGGAACTCCGCGGTCATGACCATCTATGGCGAAGATGGCGATGATGAGTTCGAGGTCAATCACAATATAGCCAAGCTCTATCTGCACGGTGGCGCCCATGATGATACCTTTGTCATCAACACCTTCCTCACATTGGCGGATCAGGAAAACCCTGATGATATCGGTAATCTCTCCACTCTTTTCGGCGGAGGGGGCAACAACCGGTACGAGTATCTTCAGAACGCACCGGTCACTATTGCTGGCGGAACAGGCATCGATACGATAATAATTAATGGCACCCCGATCGGTGACGTGTTTATCGTAACCGATATGTATGCAGCCGGGGCAGGTCGGATCGTGCCTTTCACAGATGTTGAGAAGATTACTATCAATGCTGCCGGCGGTGCTGATAAGATATATATACTGAGCACAAATCCTGAACTCGAGGTGACTATCCGCGGTGGCTCTGGTGATGATACCATCCATTTGGGAGGCAACCCGCCAACACTGGCTTTCGATCCTCCTGCTATCACCTATTACCCAAAGCCCTACCAGGTGCAGGATCCGCCAGTTACCGTTTATGATATCATCACATGGGATATTGGCCAAACCACAATCTCCATTGATTGGGATTGGTGGTATTACGGCTTCAGTATGACCAATGCTAAAGACGCGGTTCGTGATTATTTAAATGCGATCGTCGATGTCATGCGTAATTACATTCCCGGCCTTAAATTGACCACTAGTGTTAACGACATCGTAGATCAGACATACAATGAGGGCAACATCCAATTTTCCAAGGGTTATGGCCGCTGGTGGATATTTGATAAGGAGGTGTACGTCACCTTCAATCCACCCGCTTTCAAACTGGAGTATCCAAGACAAGTTTTGCCTCCGTTGCGCACGGTGGTTCCAGATCCCATCACAACCGATCCTGCGCCATTCGCCCTCAAGGCCGATGCTTCTTTTGACCTGACCGAAATCAAAGGCAAGGTGATCATTGATGGCGGTGACACCCATGAGACCAATGGGGACCAAATCTTTATTCATAACCAGTACAGCGGTGCCGTCTCCGGGACACTCACCGATCTCGACCTCACTGGTCTGGGTCTCGGACAGGGCGTCGAGTTTGAAGCTTTCGAAAGAATGACCATTCTACTGGGTGACCAGAATGACTCATTAACAATCAACGATACACTCGCGGGTCCGCTCACGGTTTCTCTGGGCGGCGGTAATGACACGACCTATATTGAGAAGATTTCCGGCAAGACCACTATTTTAGGCGGTGCGGGCAACGACACCATAAACGTGGCCAGTAACTCGGAGAGCCTCAATGACATAATGTATAACTTGACCGTGAAGGGTGATACGGGGCTGATGGAAGAGGTAACACATGTGGCTTACGACTCTGAAAAGCATGACGATATCCAGAGTCTGGTGTATATCAACTCCGCTCCGAACCTCGAGTACACTGACACGGGAGGTAATGTGACGTACTATGCTTTAGAGGAAAAAGCACGGATCATCTTCGAACAGGATGGTAAGGTCTGGGTGCGTGTCGTGGTGATTGATCCAGCATTCGGCCAGGCTGGTAAGGATTTGCTTGTTAAGGATTTGGTCCAGGAACGAGACGGTTCCGGTAACCTCCTCTGGCGCGATCCAAATGGAAACAAGACCACCAGCAACCCAGGCAACTACCCGCCTTGGTTGATCCCGGTCAATCGAACCTTAGCGGTTCCGTTTACCCGATCCAAAATTGTGGAGACCTTGGGTGCAGGCAGCGATACGCTGAACGTTTATGATTCGGGAAATACCGACAGTGTTACCGCTACACTCACAGACTCGACACTGACCGTGTCTAGCATGCCTGGACTGCTCACCTATGACCTGAACGAAATGGCCGCACTTCCGGTTGATGATCTGCTCAATATCTATCTCGGCACTGGTGATGATGTATTCAATGTACAAGCCACAAGTGTCTTAACCAACCTCATACTCAATGACGGGGATGAGAGGGTTTACGTCTCAGACCTGGCCGATCTCGATCTTTTAACCGAGACCGACTTCTTGCTTGGTGTCCTCGATGATATCGAAGGCACCCTGAACATAGATGCCGGCATCGGGCGGCACCTGCTGATGATCAGTGACAAGGACGCTTCCGTAGGTGATAGCGATGTGTTGATCACCGACCAGCAGATTGCCGGCCTTCCTTCCACTGAAATCAGTATCACGGGCTTGGCCCCGGCAGCCATCACCTACAAGGCGAATCCCACCAGTGGAAACTTCGCCGATGGGATCACCATCTGGACGAGCGCAGGCAGCGACACCATAACAATCGACGGCACTCATCGGCGTGATATGAAAGATGAACAGGACAATGACATCCGAACCATAACCACCCTGAACACTGGTGAAGGTGATGACACCATCACCGTTTCGCTGGATGCTGCAACTGACGGATTCTTCGTGCTCAATACCCAGGAACACAACGATATCGTAGACGCTTCTGATTCTACTCTTCCGCTCATAATCTTCGGTGGCGATGGTTATCTGGATGAGATTACGGGCGGCGAGGGCAACGATGTGATCTTTGGAGATCGCGGCCGCGTCTACTACACCGACGAATCGGGTGCGATCGTTACGGAGATTGGAAATGGCGGCCCTGGCGACAAGACCGACGGAATTGCCCATACTGACCGCTTTGAGGAACGGGCTGATGCTTCCATCGGTGGAAGCGACACGATCCTCGGTGGCGGCGGCGACGACCTGATCTTCGGGGAAATCGGTGATGACCTAATTCACGGGGGATCGGGCAGTGACACAATCTTTGGCGATGATGGCGATGACACAATATTCGGCGAAGGAGGAGATGACCACCTGGCCGGGGGTGACGGGGATGACTACGTGGAAGGCAACGCTGACAACGATGTGATTCTGGGCGATAACGGCCTCTTTGGATCCGTGATCCTGACCGGTGGTGCAGGTGATGATACGATGCTTGGCGGCTCCGGCGATGACGAGATGTACGGCCAGGGCGGCCATGATCGCATGTGGGGCAATGCCGGTGATGACATTATGTGGGGCGGTGACGGCGCCGATTGGATGTTCGGGAACGAAGACGACGACGATATTTACGGCGAGGCTGGAGCCGATATCCTATTTGGCGACAGCGGCGAGGTGGTTCTCACTGGTGGTCAAATTTCCTTGATCCAAACGACCGATCCTGGAATCGGTAACAACGATATGATTGAGGGCAACGATGGCGATGACATAATTTTCGGTGGTACAGCGAACGACGATATCTGGGGCAACGCCGGTGATGATGTGATACTGGGCGATAACGGAAGGATTACAATGTCAGGAGGGGCAATTGAACTCATCGAAACGACAGATCCTGCAATAGGCGGCAGCGACACGATTGAGGGCAACGACGGTGCCGATATTATCCTGGGTGGAGCTGAAGGCGACGACATCTGGGGCCACGCTAACGACGATGTGATTCTCGGCGATAACGGTTACATTATGCTGTCGAGTGGTGTGATTGACCTCATCGAAACAACAGATCCCGCGACAGGCGGAAGTGACACAATCGAGGGAAACGATGGCGAAGACATCATCCTCGGTGGTGCAGCAGATGATGACATCTGGGGCAATGCTGGCGACGACATCATACTCGGTGACAACGGAAGGATCACGATGCCTGGTGGGGCAATTGAACTCATCGAAACAACAGACCCATCGATAGGCGGTGACGACACCATCGAAGGTAACGAAAGCAAAGACATCCTTCTCGGTGGTGCATCAAGCGATGTAATCTGGGGCCACGATGGCGATGATGTGATCCTGGGCGACAACGGCAAGGTTACAATGTCGGGAGAGATGATTGAACTCATTGAAACCACAGACCCGGCGACAGGCGGTAGTGACACGATTGAGGGCAACGACGGTGCCGATATTATCCTAGGTGGCGCTGAGGGCGACAACATCTGGGGCAACGCCGGTGACGATGTTATCCTCGGTGATAACGGTTACATAATGCTATCGGAAGGCATGATCGAACTCATCGAAACAAGTGATCCAACCATAGGCGGTGACGATAACATCGAGGGTAATCAAGGCGAAGACATCATTCTCGGTGGTGCTGCTGATGACGATATATGGGGTAACGATGGCGACGATGTGATACTCGGTGACAACGGAAAGATAACGATGCCAGAAGAGATGATTGAGCTCATCGAAACAACAGATCCTGCAACAGGCGGCAGCGACACATTAGAAGGCAACGACGGTCATGACATAATCCTTGGTGGTGCTTTCGGTGACCACCTCAAGGGTAACGCTGGTATAGATATAATCCTTGGTGACAACGGTAAACTCGATTATGTGCTGCCTGCAGTTGACGGCGCAGTTTCCGACCCATCGACCCTTGACCTGATCACAACCACATTCCCCGAAGATGGCTACAGGGATACCATTACATGTGGAGCTGAAAATGATATCACATTCGGCGGAACAGCAGGTGATATAATATACGGTAACGAGGGCAACGACCTTCTCTTCGGTGACCACGCCAAGGTAGAAAGGGTTGTTGGCTCCAATATTGACCTGACCACGATTCCTGTGCCTTCCTTTAAATTCACATCCATCTTCACTGGTGCAGGAGACGGTGGAGACGGTGATATGATGCACGGAAACGCAGGTGATGACATTCTCATAGGTGGACAAGGCGACGACAACATGTTCGGTAACGAAGACGATGACGACATGATCGGAGGCCACAATGTCGCGGGTGGCATCGATGAACTGGATATTTTACCAGGTTCCAACGATATAATGGACGGCGGTTCAGGTGACGATGCAATGGCTGGTGACAATGCAGAGATACTGCGCAGGACAGATTCGGTAAGCCCGCGCATACGAACTTTGAATGGCACTACTTTGTATGATGAAAATGACAACGCTGATGTCACCGCCACACATCAGATCAATCCAAGCGGCGCAGCAGGGCGCGACATCACACTGTATGACCATAGCGACAACCCAATACCGGACACCTTTGGGAACGACTGCATGGCTGGAGGTCCTGGTGAGGATGTTATGTTCGGCCAGCTTGGGGACGATATCATGCAAGGAGATTCATCTGTAGCTGAATCGGTCAGTGCAACCGATCCCTCAGTTGAAGGTGAGAATGATGGCGATGATTATATCGAGGGTAACGGTGGTAAGGACCTGATATTCGGCAACCTCGGCCAGGACGACATCATAGGCGGCAGTTCCGAGCTGTTCGGTTTAGTCACTCCGTCCTTAAGGCCAGATGATTCCGATACGATCTTCGGTGGGGCTGGCACTGACGTTGCCCGCAACGACCTTGGTGATACCTCGGATACCGGCCATGCCCAGGATGCGGACATGATATTGGGCGACAACGGTAACATCTACCGCTTGGTTGGTACCAACGGGGTGAGCACCGGAGCGTTCCTTACCTTTAGCTACGATGATTACACCGGTGAGGAGGGATTGAAGATCATCCCGCGGGTCGCGGAGCTGCTCGATTACACGCCGGGCGGATTGGACTACTTGCCCACAGCTGCCCAGGCGGCCAGCGATATCGGCGCTGCTGATGAGATCCACGGGGAATCAGGTGACGACTTCATCTATGGAATGGCAGGAAACGATATCCTCTTCGGCGAGGGCCAGGATGACGACCTGATCGGCGGTTATGGCCATGACTGGATATCCGGCGGTACGGGCCAGGACGGTGTGCTGGGCGACGACGGGCGTATCTACACCAGTCGGAACGGCACTGAAGAGCCGCTCTACGGCATCGGCGATTTGTCAGGTGAGCTCAACAAATATATATACTCCCCAGGGAAGGTTCAGCAGGCCACCATCAACGTGGAAGATGAGCTGAAGAAGACTGTCAACCTTACACCTTTCAAGCTGGGCGACCCGAACGACCTGGACTACAGCCACAAGAACTTCGACCCGCAATATGCCGACGACGTCATCTACGGCGGCTGGGGCAGCGACTTCCTGCACGGCGGAGACGGTGACGATGCCATCTCCGGCGCTGAGGCCCTTGAAGACTCCGCAGTGCTGATCTTTGCAGATTATGAATTTCCAGACCCGAACCGTGAAGGCACGGTGATTGTTAGCTCTTATACCAACCCGTACAACCCGGGAAACGTATTGGGCTTCGAAGCCTATAGGGCCGAAGAGTTCGCCCTCTACGACGAGTACGATCCACGCAGCAGGATATTCCTCGAAACGTATGACTTCCTGCTCAACTTCCATGCCAGGGATATCGTTCAGGATGGCTCTCCAGCTGAAAACAACGACGGCGACGATGTGATATTCGGTGATTTGGGCAACGACTGGTTGGTTGGCGGGACCGGACAGGATCATCTTTACGGAGGTTACGGCTGCGACTTGCTGAACGCCGACGACGACCTGGACACCAACAGCGGCTTCAACGACGCTCCGGATACGGATTCCTCCTACGAGGATTTCGCCTTCGGCGGAGCAGGTCGGGATGTATTGATCGCCAATACAGGCGGCGACCGGCTCACGGACTGGGCTGGCGAGTTCAACAGCTACATCGTGCCCTACGCTCCCTTCGGCTTCTTCACGATCAGCCGCGCCCCGCAGCCGCAGCTGATGCAGTTCCTCTACGATCTATCTGAGAGCGACGGGGCTGACCCGACCAGGCCCTCCGACACCGGAGCCGATCCGGATCGCAACGGGGAACCAGAGGGCGAAATTGGTCTGGTGATGCAGCAGGACTTCGACTGGAGGGACCAGACCGGTGCGCCGGACGATCCCCAGCCAGGCAACATCCCAGGTGGCAGCCGGGACGTGCTGCGATCGGCGAGCTTCAACGGCGGCAGCATGGAGGCCTTCGCCCCGGACAGCGGCGTCTGGGAAGTTAACGGTGGTGCCCTGAAGGTATCGGCCGAGTCCATCGGAGGGGATGCGGCAAGCGTGTTCCATGTTGGCGATATGCTGCCCATCTATTATGAGATACAGGCCTCTATATACGCCGAGAAACCCACCGGAGGCTGGAAGTCCAACGCCTATGTGATCTTCGACTACCACAGCCCAACTGACTTCAAGTTCGCAGGCATCAACATCTCCATCGATAAGATCCAGATGGGACACCGCACGCCCGATGGATGGATCGTGGACGTGCAGAAGTCCTGTAAGCTCAAGCCGAACCAAAACTACAACATGCTTGTGGCAGTCAATGGAACCGTGGTCACGGTTGTGGTGGACGGTTCAGAGGTGTTCTACCATGTCTTTGAGCCGAGAATCATCGACGGGTTCAGCTACGGCCTGAATCAGGGCATGGTAGGGGTCGGTTCCGAAAACTCCCGCGGAACCTACGACAACATTGCAGTCCAGGTCCTACCCCCACAGTACACCTTCGAAGAAACTGAAGACTTTTCGGATGCTGTGGAAGATCTTGTCTTTGATCCGGTAGCCGGCGATTGGCAGGTTATGGATTGCCGTTACGAAGGCGTACCGACGCCGGACACGGCCATCAGCCTCGTGGATCTTGGAATAGGCAGGGGGCTGGAGGCGAATTGCATCCTCGAACTCGAAGCCACCCTCAGCACCGAGACCATGGGAGGCTTCGTGTTCGATTACTACGGGCCGCAGGACTACAAGTTCGTGATGATCAGAACGGACACGAACCAGGTTATCATCGGTCATCACACATCGAAGCATGGTATGTCTTACGATGCTGTGATAGAAAAAACCCTAAGAGCAGGGGTCGACTACACGCTCTCCCTTACGCTCAAAGGCTCCACCTTGAGCGTTTCTCTTGGCGGATACATGGTTTGGGGCCACGTGTTCAATGCTATCATTGTGGATGGTGACTTCGGGTTGATTGCTGTCGATGGAACCAGTTCCTTCGATGAGGTGATGGTGAAGACCGACGATTCGGCCTTCAAGTACTAGAGGGGCAGACTGCAGGCAAAAGCAATCTCAGTTAGGTTCCCGGCGACAGGCTAATATATGATAGCTGTTGCTAAAAGGAGATTCTATAGATCAAATGATCCATCAAATAGGATTATCCTGAAAAAAGTGTTATTCTCTTTTCTCAATTAGGAATTCGCAAACATCCTCACCATCGAGCACGCAGCCGACTTCCTTTACAGAGCAAGGTACTGAACCGGCGCTCACCAGCCCAGTTAAAAATCCACGGGTTCTCTCGCAATATAAAGGGTGGGATTCATAACCTGATACCAGCACAGAAACCTTCCCCTCGTCGTGCCTTTTCACTGAGACCTCACCGAATCTATTGAACCTGTGCCAGGCGGTTGTGACTTTGTCCAGTACCTCATAGCCGCGGTCTTTTATTCCCTTTGTCAGCAGTAACGTCTTTGCCCTGTGATATCCTATCTTATATGCTGCCGATTCATCCTTGTACATCTCCTTGACATGATTGAGGAGAGCGGTGTATTCCTCGAAGGGGTAGAACTTCCCTTTCAGAATTTCATCGAAATTAACGGAGCAGTGCCTCTGGAAAGTCCGCAGGCCGACATTTCCCCGCTTGTGCCTGATGTAATGCTGTATTTCCAGGAAGTTCTCACCGACTATCTTCTGGTCTTCCATCGCCATTGCAATCGTAAAATGTATGATTTTATGCGTATATTTAGTTTTTGTTCGCTTTGAATGCCGACAATATACTTTTATAAAAATCAACGGTGGGTTACCAAGCCTAGAATATGGCCTTCTCGATCGTGTGCTTGATATCTGCGAAGTTCGGAACTTCCCTCATAAGGGGCTTCAGCTCTCGGAGCCAAACCTCCTTGCACCCTTTTAGTGCGGATTTTAGGGAACTTTTGTCCAATCTCATGTTGTACAATTCTAGTTTTTTTCTGACCAAAGACAGCTCTATCTTGACTCCCATGTTCAAAAGGAACCAGGTGTCATAAGCGTCTCTGGCCTTCTTTCTCACCAGCAATGCCCTCACCTTCTCGGCCGCAATCTCCTCCAAGGCCATCACCTTGAGCCTGAAGGAGGGAATATCTGGATACAGCGAGAAGAACTGAGGCCATTTTGAATCCAGCTCCGTGCTGGCTTCGTTCACATCCACTTGGACCCTTGCTCTGCTCACGTTTGTTCCCTGATATAAAAATCCTTGGGTAATGAAGGTCAACAGAGCCCCTGTTTTCACTTTTTTTATAGCGATCTCTGTTTCGTATCCGAAATCTCTAAGATATGCTGATATCTTGCGGGTCTGCAGCTCCCCGATCTCTCCGCAAAAGTCCAGGACCTCGGAGAACCTGTCAAGGCCGTGTATCTTGTAGAGGGCTGTTCCGCCCTTGAATACCAGTTTTGGAGCTTCCCTTGAGACTCCCAGCATGATGACCTCCTGGAAATAGTCTTTCTCAGCGTATCCGATGTTTTTTATCTTTATCTGAATACCCCGCAGCTTGCTGCGGTTGGGATAGTAAGGTATA
>CBDUXN010000020.1:0-30124 GCA_965371185.1 uncultured Thermoplasmata archaeon | reverse complement strand
GATGATGTCCGCGGGGTCCGGGTCGCGGTGTTTAGGCGTTTGCCAAACCCGGTGTGTCACGCCCGGGTCGATGTTTGGCAAAACCTTTTGCGCGTCCCACACCAAGGTGGTGATGTGGGGGGGGGGGGTGACGGGAGTAAAAAAATTTAGGATTCGGAGGACAGAGACGGCGGGCGAGAAAAATAATTAAAAAATCAGGTCTCTTCCCCGAACAGCCTATTGACCATCCATTTCGGATCGAACGGAATCAGATCGTCATACTCCTGTCCGGTACCCACGAACGCGATAGGCTTGCCAACCGCATATGCAATGGACAACGCTGCCCCCCCTTTGGCATCGGCGTCAATTTTCGTCAACACGGCACAATCTATGCCCACAGCCTCGTCGAACTTCCTGGCCTGAATAACGGTATCGTTTCCAGACAGGGCATCGCCGACAAATACTATCATATGGGGCGGCGCAACCCTCTTTATCTTCTTCATCTCATCCATTAAATTGATGTTTGAATGCATCCTCCCTGCGGTGTCGATGAGGACGACATCCTTATGCCTGGCCCTCGCATGCTCTATTGCATCATAGGCAACAGCTGCTGGATCCGCACCGGCCTGATGCTTGATCAGCTTAACTCCGAGCTTTTCGGAATGCTTTTGGAGCTGCTCTATGGCCCCTGCCCTGAAGGTGTCAGAAGCCGCGATGACGCATGAAATCTTCTCTTTCTGAAACATGTGGACGATCTTCGCTATCACCGTCGTCTTCCCGGTGCCGTTCACGCCCACGAACATAAAAACCACGGGCTTCTCGTGGGATTTTACATAACCGTTGAGGTCCACAGGGTTCTGGGCGAGAACGTTCCTTATGGCATTTTTGAGAGATGTCTCCACAGCCTCCTGGATGTCCGTCCCGCGCCTCACCTTCCTGCCCAACAGATCCTCTTGGATGTTGGCCTTTATCTTCTCCACAACAGGGAGGGCTACATCGGATTCCATGAGCGCGATTTCCAAATCCCACATGAGAGCATCCAGTTTACCTTCCCTCAGCTTCCTTCCGCCCATACCCTCAGCGAACAACTCCTCTTCTTCAGAAAATGCCTTTTTTGGAGGCTTTTTTAACTTACCGCGTTTTGTTTTCTTTAGTTTCTTTGCCTTCTTTTTCTTACCGGGCTTCTTCTCGGCCTTCTCCTCCTCTTCCCCCTCCAATTCCCTGCTGGCCTTGTCAGTGAACAACCTAAGCTTATCCTTCAAGCTCTTGAACATATGCTCAACCCTAAAACTCACTTCCCCTCATAAGCACTTTGTATCTTGGTGGTGATCTCGGCAGCCCTGTTTGCAACCATATTGTACCTCTCGTTGAGACTTTTCATTGCCTCCTCGATTTCCTCTATCCTTTCATCCATCTTCGTCAGTGCCTCATCCATGCTCGTCTCGATGGCAATGTCCGCGCCTAGGCCTACTATGGCCGTATCAGGTGCGAACGCCTTTGCAAACAGGAAAGAGTTCCCCCCTATCGGTATCAGCGTCTCCGAGCCCTCCTTAGCGTCCTTGTAACCTGCCATGGTTTCTTTGGCACGGCCGTGATCTCTGAGGGTTGCCGCCAGGAATTCGTACTGCTGGTCGAACGTTTCCAGCTGCGCCCTGTACATCTCCAAGGTCCTTATCGACCGCTGCATCTCCTCTTCATTCATTCTTCTCACCTTTCGCTGCCTTGCCTTTTGTTGTCTTCTTTCTCATCAATTTAACTGTTTTCGGTTTATCCCTTTTTATTTTTGGTTTTGCCGTCATTTTCATTTCTTCGTCTTTTTTTCGCTGTAGAAGATGTGAAGTAATTGGATCGGAGACCTCCGCTGGCGAAATTCCCTTTATCTCCAAAATCTGGATATTCGATCTCTTCACCCTGTGTTTGCTTCCAAGACGGGAGTATATCTGCTCCCTCACAGCGTTCTCGTCTTCGCTGGCCACTTCCTTCTCGAAGTTCTGCCATCTGTCTCCCATGAGGAACTTGCCTTTGACCATGAAAGCCTTCATAAGTCTTCGCCTTACCTTTTAGATGAAATTTGCAATTGCGGCGAAGGTAATTGTTTTTGAGGATTAATAGTTTTACATGCCACAAAAACACGAAGAAGTAGGTGGAATAGGATGTAAAAACTACTCGTAAATCGAGGTCTTCTCGTATCTCTTCTTCAAAGGCAGTAGATACACGATCCAGACCGCGTTCATTATTATCAGGATCAATGGGAAAACGGTCAGGTAGAGCGTTAGGGGCTGGGATACGCTGCTCTCAATCGTGTAGGTCACATTCGCGTTCGCACCTTTTGCATCGATGTACAGAACATAATCGCCGTGAGAAAGGAACTCCTCGCTTTCGTAATGCAGCCTGTCGATACCGTCCCATTCCTTTGTATTCAGATGCTTCATGTAGTACTCCCTTTCGAAATCGTTTTTACGCAGTATGTGGATGTCTAAAAGAACGCCGTCCTCTGAGTTCACGGAAATAGATTTAACGCCCGTGACGGCAAAGGCGTCCTGAGACGTGAAAGTTCGGTTGTACTCCCCTTTGACCCTGGTGCTTTCCTTTATGTCGATGTTCTCATCCATGACAGGCATAAATACGGTAACTAAGGCGATGATGATGGCAGCGATGATTATGACCACGATGCCCTTTCTTATATCATCCTTGGCCATGAGGAATTTTTCGCTGTCACTCTTTGCCCATCTCAAACTAAAAAGCTTGAAAAAGAAACCCTCTGCGAACATTATCAGAATCACAACAGCTATTATGAAGATGAAGACTTCAATGGGAAAGTAGAGGGGGTCGAAGCTGACCTCAGGCATGATCTGAGTTAGGATTATGATCATGATGATGGTGAGAATGATTTGACCGGCGAGTACGAACATCCTCACCTTCTTCATTCTTCCCATGCGGTAGGTGCTTTCCAGAATCTCCCTTGAAGTCGGCATACAACTCACATCTCGCTATCGAATTATATGAAAGCATTAGGTTATATAACTATTTTTGTGTATTGTTTTCCCACCCAGTAGGACAAGCCAATCAATCGGACACCAGAACTGCGTTTCTCCTGCACAACAGGAAAATAGCGGCAAATTCCGGCACTTCGGCCGGACCTTCCTTCAGAATGAAAGCCTCGCTTCTGAGTTTTACTTTGACTGGAGTTTTGACTTCGAGTTTGACAGGCTCGTCTGAGAACATCTCTGGCACGGCATCCCTAAGCGGTTCAAAGTCATCTAAACCATCCCTGGACAGGGGCATCACCATAAAACCTGTTTTACCGTGCAGCGAGGTGGGAAGCCTTATCAGTCTCTTGATGTCCGATGTTACAGGCTCGTCAGTCTCTCCCTCCAATTTGTCTTTGACGGCGAGTGGTTCGGCATCTATCTCTATTCCGTTCCCCTTTTCGTCCTCGATCTTAACGCTCGCCTCACCCTTAACTATGTTTAAAAAAGTATCCCTGTGCTTATTCGTTGAGAATATCTCCAGGTTCTTCTCATTCCACATCCTGTCCACGCCTCTATTACCTGGCTCTCCTTCAAAAAGGTCCGAATAGATACCTTTCGCCGTTATTTCGCCTGTGCCTTTATAAACGGAGAGGCTCCTCACGGCCTCCTCTTTCCCCATTCCTTCCAATTCATCGGTGAGCTTTTTCATGCCCTCCATCATCTTCCTTCTCCATCCACCTGCCCGCTCTTTTGGCATCGTCACGATTTTCATGACCTTCGTATGTCCACCGAAGGTTTTCTTATCAAATGCCTTTGGGGGGAAAATCCACTCCATGTCCAAATCCCTGCCTGTTATGTAGTCCACTATCTCTCTGCGTTCATGGCTCGTGAATTGAAGCACCTCGGGGGAACGAATATGGATGTGATATCCCCTGCCCCCTGAGAAGACGATGACCAGCTGCTTCTCTTCAAAACCAAAATCGGACAGTAGAAAATCATCGATCAGCCTCTTGAACTCCTCCTTCACCTTATGCAGGGTTTCCTCGTAAGTCATCCTCTCGGCACCCTTGATGTGATCCGCATCGAGATCGAATATCAGATCGGCGCCCAGCCAGTTCTTCTCGGCCATCATCTTTGCATTTGGTTTCTCGTAGTAGGCTGAGGAATGATAAACATGTGCAGGAGATTTTTGTACAAGAAAATGTCTGAGCTTCTCCGCTCTTTGAAAGGCGAGATGCCTCTGCATGAAACTCTCGCCGAGGAACATGAAGCCCCACTCCCTCCTGCCGAATCTGTCAGGAAGGTAAAGCTCCGCGGTTTTGTAATAATCCGAGAAGCGTTTCTTCAGGAAGGCGATGGTCCCGTTCATCAGTAGGATAAGGGGTTTTAGGGAATTAATAGGTTGTTATGATGTCCGTTCTTCTTCCTCTTCTGGATTTTCTTTCCCTCCCAATTCCTCTGTTTCATCGAAGCCTTCATCCTTCCCCTCAACCTCGCCTTCCCCAGCCAAATCTGGGGGGACCATGATTTCCCTCTTCATGGCCTGGGTCCTTGAAACATCCCATAAAACAAAGCCCAGGGCAAATGCACTAACGAAACCTGCCAACCCCCCTGTTATCAGCCTTAACAGATTGCTGCTTTCGTAAGAGGTGAGGAGCTGCAACACTCCATCCACGCCAATTGGTATCAATCCACCTATGAGCCACCACAACTTCAATGGAAGCCTGATGAACAGTGCTATTCCCAAGCCCAAGGCCATACCAAGGAATATCGCCACATCCCGAACGCAGAAGGGCATCTGGTTTCCGTTTATAAAAAAGCTTCTCTCCGCTATGGTATGACATTGGCTGTCCCCAGCCTCATAATAGAATCTTGCGTATGGGTTCATATCTTCTGTAATGTCAGCGTTATCCATAATTCCAACCGAGCCACTAAGATCCTTTACGCTGTTCGGAGGTAATGTCAGAGGTGCTATTACCATACCCGAGCTCCAGATCGCAGCGATGGCGAATAAGATGAGCGTTATGGTGGGAATTTCATAACCCTTCAATGAGAACATCCATTTGAATTTCATTTTCTCAAACCAATATGTCAACATACAGCTTTATTCACGCTTGAAAGACAATATTTTGATTGATATAAAGGCTTTACCGTTTACGTTTTAAGTGATCAAAATTGCTGCTCAAGCGTTAAAAAGAGGCATATAAAAACGAGCATCCCTCGAAAAAGGGAGGGAGATAGGGCTAGGGTCGGGAGCCTAGAGCCTTCCGCATGTACAACCAATCGCCCAGCTCGTTCCTGAATGCAGAGGTCCTTTCAAAACCCAGCCTGCTGTAGAGCCTTACAGCAGGATTGGAGGGTTTAACGCTCAGGCCGAAGTGCTCGAAGCCCTGCTCCTCAAGCCATTTCTCCGCCTTTCTGATCAACTCTGTCCCGATACCTCTCCCCCTGAGCTCATCTACCACTCCCACTGCCTCCAGCCGTGCCTCTTTGTCCTTCCTCTTTGGAAGGCTTCCTTCATAACTTCTCACCATACGAATGGCCCTCAGTGCCTTGAATAAACCGAGCTCCTTTCTAAGCATCCTTAAGATCTCAGGCGGAAGCTTTATTTTCCTTACCGAGACCAAGATGGCACCAACAGCCTCTCCGTTTTCGATGGCCAGCAATTTCAGACCTTTTACAGCCCTCAACAGATACGGTACGAGCTTCCCAGCCTTCTTCTCGTCCCCCAATATGGCCAAGGCTTTGCCCGAGAAGACCGGAATTAATACCCTGGCCATATCCTCCAGATCCTTTTCTCCTGCCTCTTTAACCTCTACCATCGCCAACACCTGAGCTCTTACAACAGCTCTAAGACATCTCTTACCTTGATCCTGCCCTCAGCGGCCCTGCCCAGCATATGCTCGCACAGCGGGCAGAAGGATGCCAAAAGCTCTGCACCTGCATCCAAAGCTTCATCCACCTTCGACTCGGCCACCGCCTTTGCCTCATCAGGGTAGAGCAGCGCAACCCCTCCTCCAGCACCGCAGCACAGGCTCTTTCTACCGTTCTTATGGAACTCGAGTATTTCATAACCCAGGGAGCTCAGGATTCCTCTAGGCTCAGAAGTTATATCAAGCCCCCTGGACAAGTGGCATGGGTCGTGGTAGATGACCTTTGCTCCTCTTCCTCTCCCATCAAGCTCGTTCTTTTTCCTTGCCAAGACCTCTGAGATATGCATGATCTTCAATTTCCAGCCTTTCACCAGCACAGGATACTCCTTCTCGAAAGTGAGAGCACAACCAGGGCAAGAGCAGATCAGTGTTCTAACCTTCTTTCTTTTGAGCTCGGTGTGCAATAGCTCTGCAACCTTCTTTGCCTCCTCTACAAGACCTGTCTTGAGAAGGGGGGAGGAACAACATTGGCTTACGATAGGAACTGCCGTGACTCCAAAACCTTCAAGAACATCGAGAGTCTTCGAGGCCAAACCTGGATTGAAGGCCAGCAGGCTGCAGCCTGGAAAATAGCCTACATTGCCTTTCCCATGCCTATCTTTCGCCCATGTAAGGCTTTTTTTATCAAAGGGCGAGCCTTTCTCCATGATTTTTTTCTTCAAGTCCGTTATTTGCTTCGGGGCAAAGCCCTGCCTTACCAGCTCCACCCTTAACTCCGGGATGCTGTTGTAAATCCCGTCTCCGGTAATACAAACCTCGTCGCACTGGCCGCATACAGTGCATTTGAAGGCCAAGTTCACCAAATCTGAAAGCCCCAGTCTATCTTGATTATATGCCTGCAAGATACGGTTCTTTCCCCTAGGGCTGTAGGAGTCCAATTTGAAGGCTATATAAGATGCACACCCTTCCCTACAGAAGTCGCACTGGGATGCGAAGCACCTTCTAAGATCGTCCTTCATCTCCATCTTCCTGCCCTCGGATTATGATGCCTGGGTTCAGGATGTTGTTGGGGTCTAAGATCCGCTTCATTCCTCTTAGGAGTTCCAGTTCGTCTCTTCCGACCTCTTTCTCTATGATGGCCTTACCTTTATAAAGGCTGCCTAGGCCATGGGTTCTGGCGATGGTACCTTCAAGGCTGTGAACCACCTGAATCGTCTCTTTTTCAAACACCCTCAACACTTCCCTGCCCTCCTCGCTGTCATCAAGATACAGAGCGACGGTATAGGCGTCCAAGGCGCTGAAGAGACCCTGCGATATCCTGTTCTCCAGCCCTAAGTTCTTTGCAATCTCGTCTATTCTGGTGCAGGCTTCCAAGACCCGCTCCCTCGGCACGCAAAAATCAAAAACATGGAGGTAGAGGTTCTTATCTGCAAGTTCCCTGCTCATCTCGAAGTAGGTATGTCTGTTCTCCCACCATTCCTCGCTGTGTTTGTCCGGCATCTTCTTCCCGAACCTTTTGAGGATCCTTTTTGCTTCTTTGAGCCTTGCCTCCACATCGCCTTCACTGCCCTCGAAGTAAATGAACACTGCTGCCTCTACGCCCAGCATCTTCACCAATGCCTGCTCTGTCTTGGGCCGGAGCTTGACTGCAACCTTGGGCAACGTGCCCCCAATGTAACTCTGGGGCTCGAGCCCTGCTTTGCCGAGCTCTTTCAGAGCGTCGAACATATTTTTAAAGGAGGGGAAAGCATAGCCAAACGCAGCGTGATCTTCAGCCAGTGGTGCGATCTTCATCGTAGCCTCCAGAATCACGCCAAGGATCCCGGCAGAGCCTATGAAAAGGGAGGGCATGCGTGGAGAGGAAGAGCTTTTGGAAACGTGCTTTCCTAGGGTGATTATTCTGCCATCCGCAAGGGCAACCTTCAGACAAAGGACCAGGTCGCCTGCAGAGCCGTACTTTGGGTAAAGATTGCCTGCTGAGTCTAAAGCTATTGCGCCGCCGATGGTGGCAGATGCCCTGCTCCATGGGTCATGGCCTAATGTGAAGCCACCATCATTTAGATAATTCTCTACCTTTTCGATGGTTGCACCGGCTTGAACCTTCACCGTCCAATCTTCCCCTGAGAAATCCAAAATCCTATTCAGGCCCTTGAGGTCCAAGGCTATGAACGGCCGAGCCGGGCTCAGAGAACCGCTGAGATTCGTACCTCCTCCCCAGGGCACCACGGCAAGATCGTGCCCATTGCAGTATTCGAGGAGCCTTACCACCTCCTTGTAACTGCCGGGCCTAACTGCAAGTTTTGCCCGAGAAGGCTCATGAGAATATACGATGTCCTTGTAGGCCTCCAGCTCAGCCTTATCGTCTGTGATTATGGCTTTTGGGAGGAGCTTTTCCAGAGTGGTTCGATGTGCTTTCATGGTGTACCTCATGGTTTTCCAGGCAGCTATTGTCATTCTGGGATTTTATACTTGCGTGGACGACATAACTATTTGACGCATTAACTTTGTCCTCCACCACATCTCTTCCTTGCCTATTTCACCTCAACAAACTGGCGGTGATGTCATAGGCGATATCAAAGCAAAAGAACGCGATCAGATGGATAACCTGAGCAAAACCTAAGGCGATGCATATGACAGCGGCTATCTTCAAGGCAAAGCGGTGCTCGAAGAACAGCTTTAGAGGTTTCGCTGCCTTTTTTGCTCTCACCTTTTCAATGCCGACCTCATCCGAGTATGCCCCTACCACCGCGAAGGGGATGATATAAATCGAGGTGATAGCTATGCGCAGGCCATCGAAGAGCACGAGTAGAACGATCACAGCTATGAAGGCAAGGATGCTGAGCACATACGCTTTATGGTCGATCTTACCTGAGAGCAACAGCCCTATGGCAGTGCCTATGACCATGCCGAAAACGGGGTCGTTGGTGTAAGCAAGATAGCCCATGATCAAAGGTATAGCCATGGCAAAGGGAAGTATCAGAATTCTGAATTTTTTAAAGCGCGCCTCGTCTATCAACTGGTCCGTGCTCTTTATCAGGAGGCCCAGAATGATGCAGATGCCGACAAGGCTCGCACCGCTGTTCTGCACCACGAACCCAAATGTTATGAACGAAAAGGCGAAGAGAAGGAGGATAGGGGGGCCGAATAGGGCTCTTTTCATGTCCGAATGTATGTCGAACTTGTTATATAATTTTAACCAGCCTGTAAACAGAGCTTTTTAAATTGACAAATACAAATTATTATATTCCAACTTATGTTTAGCAGTGATATGGCTGATAACAACCTATCTAATAGAATAATGGAGCATATTAAGGTTCTAGCGGAACAAATTGGACCTAGAGGCCCGACATCCGAGAATGAAAAAAGAGCATCTGAATATATTCACTCGGTTATGGAAAAAAATGGTTTATTGGTGAAAACAGAACGATTCCTCTCACCTTCCACTTTTACCTGGTATTATGCTATTCCATGTTCCATAATCTTTCTCTCTTTCCTTATTTTCCCTTTTCATCGGTTATCAGCATTCGTTGTTTCAACCTTGGGAGCACTGTTCTTTATGGCAGAAATCAATACAATAGAAACCATCTCCCTTTTATTTCCAAAGAAAGAGAGCCAAAATGTTATAGCTAGGATCAAGCCGAAAAAAGCCGCCGATAAGAGGATAATTATCGTGACACATCACGACACTTCAAAGCCTTCCATTTCCTTCAATCCGAGATTTGTCAAATACTTTCGAGCTAGCATCATCTTGATGATATTTTCAGTCGTTTTTGTCCCGATAATTTACGGCTTAATTACCATATTCTCATGGAACGAAATATTCTTTTATATCTCCATTCCTTTTTCCTTTTATTTATTTACGTCGGTAATGATATTGGTTCATAGAGAATTGGTTTATAAGCCGATCCATGGTGCCAATGACAATGCATCTGGAGCTGGTATTTTAATTCGTCTAAGCGAGGCTCTTTCAAATGCAAAATTTGAGAATACGGAGATATGGTTCTTATCTACTGGCTGTGAGGAGGTAGGGGCAATTGGTATGATCCGCTTTCTAAAAAAGTACGGCAGAGAATTGAATGATGCCTATTTCATTTGTATTGATAACGTGGGGAAAGGTCAGATCAGATACACCACTGCAGAGGGTCTGATCAAAGCGTTTAAATCCTCTAAAACATTGGTAGAGACCGCTCAGCGATCCTCTTTGAACAGAAATATTGATGCTAAAGAATTCGTTTGCAAAATATACCCTACAAATGCCCTACCATGTTTGGTAAGGAAATATAAGGTTATCAGTATTTTAGCAACTGATGAGAACGGTTTGATTTACAATTGGCATTGGGATACAGATACGATGGAGAATTTGGATGTTGAGACGATAAACATGGCCTATGATCTGGTATCAGAGATGGTGAGGTTGATCGATGCTGAAGTCGTATAAGTGATGTCACACCTGGGGGGGATCCACAACTTCAGATGTAAAAAAAAATTAAATAGTAGCTACACACTGCCAGCTGAAAAGAGGAATAGGATGGCATCGGAAAATGAGTTCGTCAAAAAAATCAACAAATTCTTTGGTTCAAAAATAGGCATCATATTCGTTGGGTCCTTTATTGGAGTTGTTGCCGCCATATTACAGCATGAAGGTAACCCGGGAAATATGGGTTTTTGTGTGGCATGTTTTCAGCGTGATATTGCAGGTGCTCTTGGGCTGCATAGGGCTGGAGTTGTTCAGTACCTTAGGCCCGAAATAATGGGATTTGTACTGGGTTCTCTTATTGCTGCCTTTATATTCAAAGAATTTAGAGCGAGGACAGGTTCCGCACCGGTTGTTCGCTTCGCTCTTGGTTTCTTTGCGATGATCGGTGCCTTGGTTTTTTTAGGTTGTCCGTGGAGGGCGATGCTCAGGCTTGCTGGAGGCGATCTGAATGCGATTTTAGGCCTCGTCGGTCTGGCAAGCGGCATTTTCATAGGGACGCTTTTCATTAGAAAAGGTTTCAATCTCGGCAGAAATAGAAAGACCTATCCTCTTGTCGGGCTGGTTCTTCCTGCTTTTATGATGGGTCTTCTTGTTCTACTTATTTGGGACCCTGTGTTCGAGGATGGAACCAATGCCATTTTTACCAGCACAACTGGGCCGGGCTCTATGTACGCTCCGATAGCCCTCTCCTTGGGAATTGCTCTAGCAGTTGGCTTCTTTGCCCAGCGCAGTAGATTTTGTACCGTCGCAGGGATAAGGGATACTATACTTATTAGAGACATTCATTTATTATTAGGTGCTATCGCCCTGGTGATCGCGGCCTTTCTAACAAATCTTGCCCTTGGCCAATTTAACGCGGGGTTTGAAAACCAACCTGTTGCCCATACCGATTTCCTCTGGAACTACATGGGAATGCTGCTCGCAGGACTTGCTTTCGTTCTGGCCGGTGGTTGTCCGGGTAGACAGCTGATACTCTCTGGAGAAGGTGATGCTGATGCTGGAGTCTTTGTGTTTGGAATGATCGCCGGTGCCGCATTTTCCCATAATTTCAAGTTGGCAAGCAGCCCTGCCGGAACAGGTGATTGGGGTCCAGCTGCGGTGATATTTGGAATAACTATTTGTATAATAATAGGTGTAACGATGAGGGAAAGAACATAAAAGGGAGGAGAAAAAATGGCAAAATTTATAACAGGGACGAAAAAAAACCTATTCCTGCTGAAGATGTTAAAGAAAAAGGAAATTCGGGATTTCGGCAAAGATTTTCTCTTCTACTTAAAAGATGCATTGAAATATGAAAAATTCGTGGAAATAGAGGGTAAAGTTGTGCTCAATTCACAGATGCCTCCCTATGGAACCGAGGCATTTGATAGATTTCTTTCACTTTCATCTCTTCTAAAGGAAGGCAAAACCGCACCGATATCTTGTCACATATCTGTTACGCAACGCTGCAATTTCAGCTGCTGGCATTGCAGCAATTGGCATAGAGATGAGGTTGAGGACCTTCCACTGGATTTATTATTAGACACAACACACAGACTTCAGGAGATGGGCAATTGTCTCATTGGATTGACAGGCGGAGAGCCTACGATGAGAGATGATCTGGAGGACATAATTAGAGGCATTGGCCCTCGCTCTTCTGTTCTATTGTTCACAAACGGAACCGGTATAACTGAAGATAGGGCGAAGGAGTTGAAGAAAGCAGGTCTGTTCAGTATAGCCATAAGTTTAGATCACTTCAGGCCGGAAGCTCATGATAAGTTAAGGGGTCATGAGGGTGCTTTTGATATAGCTATCAAGGCGTTTGATGCATCTAAGAATGCAGGGCTGTATGTTATAGCTGCAGCTGTACCCACCGGAGAGATGATCCAAAAGAACGAGGTACCACAATTCTATGATTTTTGTAGAGATTTAGGTGTTCATGAGGTTCGTGTCCTCGCTCCCATCCCTACAGGCAGAATCGTTGGGAATAAAGAAGCGAGATGGTGCGGCACCGATGAACAGAAGCAGATGTGGGAGTATGCCAAAAAATTGAATTTAACGAAAGACTACCCCAGAATAACGGAGTTTTCATATATGGAAAGCGAGGGGATATTAGGTTGTACTGCCGGAACTTTTCATATGTTCATAGAATCTGATGGTACCGTAACACCTTGCGATATGATACCGTTATCATTTGGCAATATTAAAGAGGAAGGAATAGAAAAAGCTTATGAGCTGATGTCTTCTACCTTTAAAGTGCCAAGATATGAATGTTATGTTAGAGCCGCTGTAGGCCTCTTTAGGAAGGCATTTGAAGCCGAGGGTAAATTACCATTCAGCAAGGAAAAAACCCTGGAAATTACGGGAAGGATCAAGAATAAGAAAATGCCTGAGTTCTTTCAAAAATTAGGTATGCAGCAGCCTCAATTTGAATCCAAAAGGCCAACGGTTATGAAAAGAGAGAAATTGGATATGAGAGGTCTTTCATGTCCACAACCTGTTTTTAATACACAGGAAAAAATATGGGAGATGGAAAGTGGAATAATAGAGGTCCTGGTAGATGATGCAACAGCAAAACACAATGTTGCAAGAACAGCAGAGAGAGAGGGCTGGGATGTGGAGATAAAGGATAAAGATGATGGTGAGTACCTCCTGATCCTTTCCAAAAAATAAATAACTATCAAGGGTATTGAAGGTATAATGATATACTTCGATAATGCTGCAACTTCTTTTCCAAAGCCAAAGAGTGTTATCCAGGCGATGACGGAATTCATGAATGAAATAGGTGCCAACCCTGGTCGCTCAGGACATCATCTTTCAGTAGAGGCCGGAAGAATCGTCAATAATGCCAGAGAAAATATCGCAAAGCTTTTCAATGTAAAGGACCCAATGAGAGTTGTATTGGGATCAAATGCAACTGATGCATTGAATCTTGGGATAAGAGGAATTCTAAGAAAAGGAGACCATGTGCTCACTGGAAGCATGGAGCATAATTCTGTCATGCGCCCTCTTCGAGAGCTTGAGCAGAAGGGAGTGGAGCTTACGGTAGTGCAATGCTCAAAGGAAGGTTTTCTTGAGCCACAAGATGTGAGTAAGGCGATCAAAAAGAATACAAAATTGATCGTTTTGAATCAGGCATCAAATGTTGTGGGAAGCCTTCTTCCTATTCGAGAGGTCGGAAAAATCGCTCGGGAGAACGAGATCCTTTTCCTGATCGATGCCGCTCAAACTGCAGGCTGTGTTCCCATTGATATTGAAACAGATCGAATCGACCTTCTAGCTTTTACAGGGCATAAAAGTTTACTAGGTCCGCAAGGAACCGGTGGTCTTGTCATCGGAGATAATGTGAACCCGAAAGAGCTCACTCCTCTAAAATCTGGAGGTACCGGGAGCAGATCGGAATTTGAATATCAGCCGGACTTTTTGCCAGATAAATATGAAAGTGGCACAATGAATACTGTGGGTGTCGCTGGTCTTGCTGCTGGTGTGCAGTTTGTTTTAGACGAAACAGTTGAAAAAATCCGTAAAAAGGAGAAAAAATTGACCAAACGATTTATTGAGGATGCCTCCGGAATTTCAAATTTGAGGTTATATGGCGGTTGTGATGAGAAGAGGCAAACATCCACAATTTCATTCACCATGAAGAACATCTCGCAATCTGAAGCAGGATTGATTCTTGACGAGGAATACGGAATTCTATGCAGAGTTGGCCTGCATTGTGCTCCTTCGGCACATAAGACCATTGGTATGTTTCCAAATGGAACGATCAGATTCGGTATGGGATATTTCAACACCCAAGCGGAAGTTGATTTTGCACTTGATGCCCTTAGGAAGATGGTGAATCGAAATGGATGATGAGGATAGCAAGATGCATGTAGCTTTGTTCTATTCAACAAGTTTGGCAATAAGGGCTGAAAAAATCGCTAAGGATGCTGGTATTGAAGTGAAACTCATTCCAACTCCCAGGCATTTGAGTTCTGACTGTGGAACCGCCCTTCGATTTAAGGCTGCGGGTAAAGAGGCCGTTATTAAGGCGTTCAAACGAGCAAATTTAGATTATGATCGGATATCCCCGCTTTGAATCGAGGGACTAAGGGCTAGTTTCCGCTTAACGGCAATTGGTCGGGGTGATGTCCAAAGCCAAAGGCTGGAGCGTAAGAATAGTTATATACTAAATATCCATTAGAGCTCCAAGTGCTCTCATGGATACGAAGATAAAGATGGCTGATTACCTGAACGAGCAGGTGATCGAGGATTTGGATGCTGTAGAGAGGGTCATTTTCGAGAACATCGACTCAGAGGTAGAGCTTCTGGGAGAAATCTCAAGATATCTATTGGAAGCCGGAGGCAAGAGGGTGAGACCTGCCTTCGTGCTCCTCGCCTTCAGGGCTGTTGGCGGGAAGGATGTTCAAAAGGTGGTTCCTATTGCAGCCTCGATCGAGATGATTCATACAGCGACGCTCATACATGATGACATCGCCGATTCAAGCACGACTAGAAGGGGCGTACCCTCCGTGAACCAGAAGTTCGGTCTTTCCAGAGCCCTGATGGTTGGAGACTTCATATTCGTGAAAGCCTTCAGGATCGGTGGGGCCTACGACTGGGAGATCGTGAAGATCATAGCAGAGGCCTGTGCGAATCTGGCTGAGGGTGAGATCCTTCAGTCTTTGAACAGGTACAACGTGGACTTGACATTGGAGGAGTATAAAGAGACCATAAGAAAGAAGACCGCCAGCCTTATCTCTGCTTGCGGCGCGGTGGGGTCGATACTGGGTGGAGCCAAGGAAGAGGAGGTCAATGGCCTGTCGAGCTATGGCCATGATCTTGGCATGACCTTTCAGATAATAGACGACATACTGGACGTGGAAGGGGACAGGGCAAAGACCGGCAAGCCGAGGGGCACTGACGTTAGAGAGGGACAGTTGTCTGTGCCTCTCATACGAGCACTCTCAGTGCTTGATCCTGAAAGGCGTGAAGAGCTTTCCAGTATCATTAGGAAAAGGGAGAACAGCGAAGAGGAGATAGATAGGGGTATTGCCATCGTGAAAGGAACAGATGCTCTGGGCTTCGCTAGGCATCTGGCTGAGGACTATGGCGCGAAGGCCAGAGAGGCCCTTGGTATGCTTTCTGATTCCGATTACAAAGAAAACCTTGAGCTGCTGATAGATGCGGTGATTGAGAGAGATTCCTAGTCTAATTTCAAGAATAAAAAGGAGGGGCAGTTATGGAGGGAAAAGACAGGAAAAGTATGGTGCTGCTGGTACTTTCCTGCACATACGACAAGGCTTTAGCAGCCTTCATGCTGGCGAACACAGCCCTCAACATGGATATGGAGGTACACATGTATTTTACATTCATGGGCGTCGGCATAATCAAGAAAGGCTTCAAACCAAAGTTGCCTGGCAGGTTCAGGTTTGTAACAAGCGCTTATAAAAAGCGGCTGAAAAAGGCGAATGTGGATGCACTGGAAAACCAAATCGCCCGGGCAAGAAAGCATGGTGCAAGGATGTATGTATGCTCCATGTGCATACAAGCTGAGCTGCTCAAGAAAGAGAGGTTAATAGACGGTGTTGAGATCGCGGGCATGGGCACCCTGGTGGGTTTGATAGCAGATTCAGATATTCATTTGGTCATAGGGTAAGATGTAAGGGGCCTCAGACCCTCCGTATGATATAAAGGCCTTGCCCGCTGTTTTTCCCTGTCTGCAAAATCCTTTAAAATCACCACACAATCCCCCAACTTTTAAATCGGAGTAAATCATTGGTGAGTTTCCCTTTGAAGGCAAAAAGGAGCGGTGAAATACCTTGAAGGTTGTGGTCAACGAGCGTCTCGTACTGGTGGGCACGGCCCACGTCGCCAAGGCCAGCGTTGAAGAGGTGGAGGAGGCGATAAAAGAGCATAAGCCAGAAATAGTCGCCGTGGAACTGGATGAGAAACGGTACGAGGTCCTGACCAACAAGCAAAAATGGGAGGAAACGCCAGTTACGGATATGATACGCGGGGGCAGGGCCTTTTTCTTCCTGGCCCAGGTGTTTCTCGCATCGATACAGAGACGACTTGGCAAGGAGTTCGGCGCTGAGCCCGGCTCCGAGATGGTGGCGGCGATAAAAGCGGCGGAGCGTGATGCCATCAGGGTCGAGCTCGTGGACAGGGACATCACCATTACGCTGAGAAAGGCGTGGAGGACCATGGGATTGAGGGAGAAATTCCGCCTCTTCTGGGAGTTCTCCAAGGCCATGGTCGGTTATTCCGACGAGGAGGAAATAGATCTTGAAGAGCTCATGGACGAGGATGTCATAACCATGATGATAGAGGAGCTCAGCGAGATAGCACCCAGCGTGACGAAGATTCTTGTTTTCGAAAGGGACGCGTTCATAGCCAAGAAGCTATCCAAGCTTTCGGAGGAAGGGAAGGTTGTGGCGGTGGTGGGTGCCGGGCATGTGAAGGGCATCCAGGAGAATCTGGCCAATATAGATGCCACGCCTTCGTTTGAAGAATTGAACGCCGTTCCGAAGAAGAGGATAAAGATCGGCAAGACGGTGGCCTATACCATACCGATCCTGTTCTTTGCACTTTTAGGCTGGCTCGTCTTCAACGGCCTCATTACCAAGGACCCTAACTACTGGGACAACCTGGCTAGAGTGATGTTCATATGGTTCCTGATCAACGGCGTCTGCTCTGCCATCGGTGCCGCCATAGCAAGGGGGCATCCGTATTCCATAGCCACTGCCTTCGTGGCCGCGCCCTTCACGTCTCTGAATCCCGCCGTTGCTGCTGGTTGGTTTGCTGGGGCTGTGGAGGCCAAGGTCAGGACCCCCAAAGTGAAGGACTTCCAGGAACTGAGCAGAATCGAGACGACGAAGCAGTTCCTCAACAACAGGGTGATAAGGGTGCTCATGGTGGCGGCCTTGGCAAATATCGGCAGTATCATCGGAACCTTCGTGGCGGGAGCAGAGATATTCAGAATGATGTTCGCATGAAAATTATCGTTTCCGGCCCAAAAGAATCGGAAAATTTTGCTGTTTTTATTGCATGGAAAATACATCGTCCAGCAGCATGGAAAATGCGGTTCCCATAAATTGCAATCCATTTGAAGTATACCAAATGGTTTATATACTCTCATAGTACTATACTATTAGTTCTCTCCAGAGAGAGCGATAAAATGAGCGCCGAGGAGGGGCGCTATGATAAAAATACCCAAAGCCTCAAGGAGGGAGGTTAGCATGAAGAAAACTTTAGCGTTTCTTGCGGTTGCGGCCATGACCCTCACGGCCTTCGCTGGCATGGCATCCGGTGCGGTTTACCAGCAGTACTGGGAGACTCTCAAGAGCGATGGGTGGTTGGACTACGGTCAGATGGGCAACTATCACATGATGGGTAAGTTCAACTATAACGACCATATGGTATTTGGTTATGATAAGGACACTGGCATGATTTATGTACCAGCCCATGAGAACTGGCACGTAAACTGGGACACGAAGTGCTTGGAGCTCGACACCAACAAGCCCATTGTGATCACGCACTACAACTTCCAGTATACACTGAACTGGTTCTACAAGAGACCCGGACAGCCATATAGCGAACACTGGAAGGGATACTTCCATATTGTGGACCCAAGCGCCAGCGACGAACCGTACATCGCATACGGTATACAGGCGTTCTTGTGGTACCCGGGCTTGTCGCCAGGTTGGACCAGACTCAAGGACCAGAGATTCGATGCGCCAGCCCTAGAGGCCCAGGAGTTCATGGATTACATCTTCGAGACCTTTGACTTGTCCATGATACCGCTGATAAGGGAGATACACCTGGTCAACACAAATGGAAACGTCCTGAATATACACGTGGGCGAGGTGCCATTATAGAGCTGTAAAAGCTGCTCCAATCTCTTTTCTTTTTTTTATGTTTTAGCGTTGCTTTTATTCTATTCCGATAACATTATGGAAAGATTTATATTTGGACAAGGTCATGGTTCAGTCTGACCAGGGGAGTGAATGAAAAGAACCATCTTCCTCGCTGTATTGCTCTGCGTTTTGACAATTTTAAGTACCTGCCCGCAAGCATCCGCAGAGACTGCCGAATCCCCGACATGGCAACCTTGGAATAAATGGCTTTTCAATATGACTATCGAGGGAAACACCAATTACCATAGGGTGTTGATTTACACTCACGCCTGGGGCGAATACGATGATGAGGGCACAACAATCAATACTTTTGTAACCCATTACATCACTAACACGCTATTGGATTCTAACGAATATGGCGATATCCGTATAAGAGCTGACGAGACCAGACACATCACGAGACTGGACTACAAAACAGCCTTTTCTGAGGAGATGAAAACCATCAATTATGAACGCAATCATGAAGACCGTACAATCAAAACAAAAACGAAATACGACACTTTTATTGACCCTTATAGCTTCCCATTAAATGTTGGAGATAAATGGGATAATACAGTGAAAATGAACATCACAACCACTATTTGGGAGGGCGCAAATTTAACAAAACTCTCCGATGAAAACAAGATTAGCGAGACTGTCCACACCGAAACAAGAGAATTTTACTATAATTGTGATGATATGGTGGAGGTCGACATAACTTTGGCCGACAATGATAAATACTACTATTTAAACCAGACAACGACCTGGACTGAAATAACCTTCAACACTTTCAGAATCGTTCAGGACGATGAGGTGTCCGATACAGACGGCAATTACATAGTGGAATACTACAACGCTTCGGTGGGAAATATCGTTAAACGGGAGACCTTTACCGATGGGGATTTGAACACTACCGCTTTATTGGCATTTTATAAATACAAAAAAACAGATGAGCCCTGGGATCCACCAGACCGCCCTCCTGAAGGAGGATCAGAGTTTTGCCTATGTGTTGGTGCCATTGCAATTATCCTCGTGCTGCTTTTCTCCTTTGTGACCATAAGAAGGAGACGCTTTGAGGAGGATAGATTCTCAAAGGAATATATAGAGGACGTTGATACAAAAACGGAGTTGGTGGAACTGTGCGAGGAGGCGGACTTGAGCCCAAAGGGCTCGAAAAGCGAGTTGAGAAAAAGACTGCTCGCCTATGCGGAGGAGATGGAAGAGGAGGGTGAGGGGGATTCGGAAGATGAGGACGAGGAGGACGAATTCGATTTGGGGAAAGACGAAGAAGAAAGCCCAGAAGATATTGAGGATGAGGAGGGGTTGGTGGATGAAGAGGAAATTGAAGAGATAGGAGATGATGAAGATAAGACATAAGAAAGAAACCAAACGACATTGTCTGGGGACAGAGGCATGAGAAAGGGCATATTATTCCTGACGATCATCGTTTTTACCTGCTTGATGGCGACTGATGTTAGTGCAAGGGTCCTGAGCAACGAGAGCTTCGTGGTGGAAATGAACCATCACCCAGGCCATCGATCTTCAGGGAGAGAAGGATGGTGTCTTGGAGATAGAGGTGAAGGTCATCGAAGGCGAGGCAGTGGACGTTTTTGTCATGGATGAACCCAACTTCATTAAATATAATAATAACCAGGAGGATTTTGAATACTATGAGAAGGGCTCCGCTCTGAACATAAAGGCAAAGACGTGGACCTTCAAAGCGCCGCAGGACGGGGTTTATTACATCGTGGTGGATAATACAGATAGAGGCGTGGCTTATCCCACTTCAGATGTGGAGGTGAACATTAAAATATCCGATGTCACAACTGAATCGACGCCATTCATCGGCACAATTGGGACGGGAATATCCATATCATCGGTTGCCATGTTCACGATTCTTTTGAAAAATAGGAGGAGAAGACACAGCTGACTCGTAATTGCATTTCAAAGGCATTTCCCAAAAATCTCCTCCCCAATCTCCTGTCAAGCAGATCTCTTCTTCCGAGGTTTTGCTTTCCTGTACCTGATGTAAAGAACGATATCAATCATTGCAATTCCTACCACCGTGATGAGCAAGAATAGTGAAAACATGCATGCATAGCTGAGGGGCATATTCTCCTTTTCATCTTTTGGATCAACGTCGCCATTTTCTTTATACGAGGGCTCGATAACCGTAATATTCACGCTGCCAGATACAAAACCGCCCTTCTCATCAGCGACATACAGAGATATCATGTGACTTCCATTTGAGAGGTTCAAAGCGGCCTTTGCCTCCCATCCAAAACCACCATCGATGTTCGAGCTCCAAAAGAAATTCAGGTTATCATCCGCATCCGTGGTGTTGGTGGCATCAAAAACGATGATATCGGTGGTCAGATATACCTCGCCGTCCTTCGGCGAGCTGATGATCAAAAAGGTGGCGTCTGAATAGGCCTTGGTGCTGGGGCTGTTGGATACCGGCGAAAGATTGGGTTTCTCATCCATGGATTTTATGGCAAAATAGTACTCAATCCCCGGAACAAGGTCTTTTACAGTGAAATCTTGAGGATCTCCAGCAACTGCCGGCTCAATGAAATTCTCAATGATGATGGCGTCATCCCAACTGAGGTCCGTTATCTTATCGGAGGAATGTTTTAGGATATAGGCTCTGGCCTTTCCAGAATAGCCATCATCTCCTGGGGCTGTCCATGTAAGAATAACTTCCCCGTTTTTATGGCCAACTTCCGCCATTAAATCCGTTATCGCTACCGGGCTCGTGGTGTCGATCTTTGCTTTTGCATACGGCACATTCGACAGGTTTGAGGGATTTAAACCCTCATCGAAAGCCTTAATTGCGAAGAAGTAGCCCTCGTCAGGCGTCAAATTTATGACCGTGAAAATCTCTGGTGTCCCGCTTATCTGAGGTATCAGTGAGTTATTAGCTTCTATTGAATCGTTCCAATTTGCGCTTGATATCAATGACTTGTTGTATTTTATAACATAATGGTTTGCCCTGCCAACATCTCCATCGTCGCCGGTGGAATTCCATTTTAAAATCACTTCCCCTGTTTGGTTTCCAGTCTCAGCTCTTAAAGGATAAATCCTTGCCGGTGGTCCTAAATCCATCTGTGGCAAAGAGCTGGCTATATTGGATATCAGCGATAGGCTGGCCCCGTCACTCGTTTTCACTGCAAAATTGTGAAGCTGCCCGGTGGTGAGGTTGCCAATAAGGAACTTCTCGTAACTTCCTGGCTCCTTGGGCTTCAGGTCGCTCTCCACATCCGTTGCAAATTGCCAATTGGACTCATTGATCAAGGCTGTTGAATATCTTATTTCATAGCTAGTAGCAATGTCAATATAACCATCATCCCCAGGAGCCGTCCATTCGAGCTCGACCTCGCCGTTATTCACTCCAGGCTGGGCGATAAGGTTCGTGATGGCCGAGGGAGGGAACCTATCGATGGTTATCGGTGTGCTGTATACGGCCACTGATGGATTGAAACCATCGCTTATCTCGACCTTTGCATATATTACGGCATCAACGGGAAAGCCGGTTGTGTCAAAGGTGAGCCCATTGATTCCACCCTCTTCGTTTATGTTTCCGGCGATCTTCGTTTCGCCACCTGGATTGTTGTCCGTATCGTAATAGAAATCCATAAGGGCATCATCATCGAAATCGTAGGCGTTCCATTTAATGGTAAAGCTGGCATTGGCAACACCGCCTTCAGGAGGTGGAGCGATAAAGTTTATCGTGGGCGCTTGGTTAGATGTTAGATTAATTTTAAGATCTTTTGGACCCTGGAACGGCCAAATTCCATATCTAAGGATTTTTGCCTCCGCTGTTCCGCTCCCTTTCTTCCCAGCATGAACAAATATGTTCAGGGGGTCATGATGCGCCCACTGAAACATGGACCCATTTTCATGCCTTGCGTCGCCCAAGTTGAAACCAAAGCCCCCATCATCGACTGACATCACTGAAAGAGGTGCTGAGGTTATATTTGATGTTCGATTGGTGATGGTGCAGTAAACCAGGGCATCCTTCACCTCGGTCACACCGTCCTCCTCGTAAACATAGCCGACGACGATATGCCCTACGGGATCCCCTGTCGGAGTGGGGATCGTTAGGTTCCATGGCTCGCCATCCATGGTTGGAACACCACTGTCGTCCCCATAAACGACATCATCAGAAACTATTTTGAAATAATAAGTTGTACCCGGAATCAAGGCTTCCTCACGCGTCAACGCCCCGTACGAGCCTTCGCCATCCCAATAATCTCCCACCCGCACATGATGGGTGTCGGAAGATATGCTGGGACCTCTGTCATCCCAGGCCGTCATGTTCAAATCATCAGGATCTGTCCCGTAAACGATGTAACCAGTTGCAGTCTCGGACGTCACCCATGAGATGCTGAACTCCTCCTCCGTGATCCTGGCCTTTTTGAGATTGAGGGGCATGGGTTCCTGCGCCGCTTGTGCATTCCTGCTCGCCCCGAAAAGACCGATAAATAAACTCATAACCAGGATGAACGAAACCAGCATGACATCGATCTTCTTCGTTTCTACTCCTCCGATGTTTGAATTCCCCCTAGCCAAGCTCCTGATATGACGTGTTCTATAGCACCTGATGTGACTATCTGATTCTTATATAATAAAACTTTCCCCATCAATTTTATCGGTAATAACACCCCTCGAAGTCCATCGTTCGGACTTCTTGTGTTATGCACCAATTGTCGATGTTTTAATATAGTTAAATCCGATTCTGGTGCACATGAAACCCTCAAAAATGGGTTCAACTGTGAGCAAAGAACCCCGTGGTAAATTCTCACCAAAATCCATTTTGAGCCTGATATGCGCCCTTGCCCTGCTCTCCTTTCTTGTCCTTTTTATATCAAACCATATCGTTGCTCTGATACATTCGCTGACCACGGTTCCTCAGAACCTCCCCCAAAGCAAGTCCTTCTTTGTCTATATTCCGTTTCCGGTGTTCGCGTTCTCATTGGAGCAAAACGAGCTTTATTATTACTTCCTATTTATCGTGGCATGTATTTTGATATCTATTATCTGGATGGTGAAGAACGACCTGAAGAATGCGATCAAAATATTACTGGGAGCTATTAAGCTCGAAGGCCCTCCATTATTCAGCTCGAAAAATTCAATAATCCTCGTGAGCCAATTGCTTCTTGCCTATTACTTCTTTTATGTGATTTACTGGGGCTCTCTGGATCTCTTGGACAAAGTCCAATTAATTGGAAGCGACTACCAGATATATGCTATGGAGATGTTCAAATATGCAAATGCCCCTGTTTATGAGGAAATCCATTTCAGAGTTCTCGGAATCGGTATTCCTCTGTTGATACTCTCTGCCCTATTGTATCCCCTGTTGGGGAAAAAATTGGAAAAAAGGGATCTACAGCTCTTCAGGTATTTTTTTGGCGGTGGATTCAAGTTAGGGGCGTTTCCAATACTTCTACTCATCCTCTCCTCCTTAATATTTGCAGCAGCCCACGTGATTACTATGAACATTTACACTTTCCCCCCTATGTTGCTCTTCAGCCTGATGCTGGGATATCTTTACCTTGAAAAGGGAGTTTACGCCTGCATCGTTCTACATTTTGCCGTGACTTATATGGACATGCTGGCATTCGCCAACAACTCGGGTTACGTATCTGGAATAACGCATCTATTCTTGGACCTCTCCATAATAGCCAAATATCTGCTGATAGCCTTTGGAATTGTGGCAGGGCCCTTTTACTTCTTCTACTACGGAAGATCCTCGCTGTACTACCTCATTGATAATCTTAGAAAATTTGGGATCACTTCAGCAAAGTGAAATATGAGAAAGACCGCCCGATGTTCATTTTTGCTCGTAGGTTGATTCACAAGAATGAAAATGTTTATCTTGTAACCGGTGATAAAGACCTGAGAACTGAGGAAGTTGGGAAAGAACTGAAAGGGCGTTCAATTACAACAATAGATATCTTGAGAGAACTATAGAGAAAAAACTTCTGGCTGGTTAACCAAATAAGTTAAAACTCACCAACAGCAATTGACTTAAACACCCTTGTATATTATGGTCATGTCCACTAAAAGCGAGGGTAGCTAAGCATGGTCAAAGGCGACAGACTCAAGATCTTACGCCATACATTTCATGGGACATCTGTTCCAGAAGTGGTCCGCCGGTTCAAATCCGGTCCCTCGCACTCAATTAATAAAAAAGGCGTAAAAGGCTTTCAAGGTCGATAGATAATATGTCAAAATCCAAGGATTGGCACAGCCGCAAGAACCTTCAAGATTGGTTCGATAAATTGACTCCTGAACAACGCATTAGAATCGCGTTTCAGGTTGAAAAATTCAGGAGGGGAGCCAAGTTTGTTGAATCATCTAATGAGGATCAAATCCGCCTTTTAAGAGAAGTAGGGAGAAAACGGGATTTGGAAGATGCGGACACCCTATCGGGTGAATAACTAGTGAACATCGGAATGCCTTTCTCGCTGGTTTTATATACGCATAAATCTATGAGCTGTCTAGGACTGTGACCCAATGGACGCAGAAGTTATCGAAGAGATAAAAAACATCGCCGGAGAAGAGAACTGTTCCACACGAACCGCTGATTTATATGTGTACGGCTTTGATTCGTCAATACATCACGAATCGCCGGACATAGTTGTTCTTCCAGAGACAATCGAGCAGATCAGCGAGTTAGTGAAATTGGCGAATCGACGCAAGATTCCCATTACTCCAAGGGGTGCGGGCACAGGACTGTGCGGACATGCGGTACCAATACACAAAGGAATCGTGCTGGACATCTGCAAAATGAACAGGATTTTGGAAGTCCATGTGGAAGATTTGTACTGCGTTGTGGAGCCTGGCGTGATATACGCGCAACTCAACAAGGAATTGGAAAAAAGCAGATTCTTCTTCCCACCAACACCTGGTAGCGGTGATGTATGCACCATCGGGGGGATGGTGGCCGTAAACGCCTCAGGAATGAGAGCGATAAAGTACGGCGCGACAAGAGATTACGTGCTCGGCCTTGAAGTTGTGCTTCCAAATGGCGAGATAATGCGCTCGGGCACAAGGACTTTGAAGAATTCCTCTGGTTATCAATTGGACCGCCTTTTCGTGGGAAGTGAGGGTATGCTGGGCGTGATAACCCAAGTTACCCTGAGAGTCGCCCCGCTACCCAAAGCCAGGGCCTTGGCATTAGTTGCCTTCGATGACCTAGTCAAGGCAGGGCAGTGTGTTTCCAATATCATAGCCAAACCCCTGATTCCCTCAGCCATTGAGATTATCGATAATGTTTGCATTGAGGCTGTTAATAAGGCCATGCATGTTGGCTTTCCAGAGGTCGAGGCCATGCTTTTAGTTGAGGTGGATGGTCATCCAAAGGTGGTAGAGGAGGAGATCGAGCTAGTTTCCCAGATCTGCAGGGAGAGCAGCGCTGTTTCGGTGGAATTCTCAAAGGACAAGGCGACCATGGCCAAATGGATTGCAGGAAGAAAGGCTGTATTGCCCTCCCTCAGCAGGTACGGCGAGAAATATGTCTCAGTTTCCCTGGCTGATGACATGGCCGTGCCCATGTCCCAGATTCCAAAAGCGGTGAAGGCCTTCCAGAAGATAGCAAAAAGGAATAATGTCATTGTGGGCTCATACGGTCATGCAGCAGATGGCAACCTGCACACTAAGATGCTTCTAGATCCGAAATCTAAGAAGTCCTGGGAAAACGGTGAAAAAGCTGTTAAGGAGATTTACGAAGCTGTTTTAGCTTTAGGTGGAACCGTGACAGGAGAGCACGGTGTAGCCATCTCAAAAGCCCCCTATATGCAAATGGAAAAACCAACCGCGTTAGCCACAATGAAGGCGATAAAACAGGCCTTGGACCCGAACAACATAATGAATCCGGGCAAGATGATGGACTGGGAGGGCAGCATAATAACGAATCTTAGATATGAGGTGGAGAAGGAGTAGGAAAACCAGCCCAATTTTTTTTATTAAAACAGGCTAAAAAACCACTCCGGGGCCACCAATAATACGAAATAAAACCCTAAAATCACGAGCATGCCGATCCATATCCCGGGATTCCATTTTATTATTTTTGAGCCGTCTAGCGGGGGAAACGGTATCATATTGAAACCGCCGATGAACACGTTCAGATAGCATATCATCCCGATTAGAGTCCGCAACTCTAGAACGATGCCAGGAACAAAAAATAGTACAGGCAAGAGGGAAGAAGCAACAACGATGTTCATTAATGGTCCTGCTGCGCTGACCTTTCCGTTCTCTTCCTTTGATAAATAACCCCTTACGTACACAGCCCCCGGGGCAGCAAATAAAAAACCCATAAACCCAGAGAGTACAGCCAACATAAGTCCCATGGGCCAGGCCCTGAACTCTGCCCAACAACCGTAGCGCTGAGCCACGATCTTATGTCCAAGTTCGTGCAATAGGAAACCAGTTACCACAGCAACGAATGATAAGCCCACGATAATGAGAGGCGAAAATCCAACATCAATTAGTAACAATGTGAACGCTAAAGTCAAGGCGCCTATTGCCATCAGCAGATGCTTCTTCTCCTCCTGACTGAACTGAAGACCCTTTTGAATCGGTGGCTGAATACCATGATCATAAGGCCGATAACTGATTTTATAAGTTATTTCTCTATTGTCACCCCTCATACTCTCTCCCCATGTTCATTGCTTATATTGATTTAATTGAGATGTCAACGCCCAAGGCCGTATAAAACAGCTTTCTGATCATGTTTGCAACGATGTTTGCGATCAATTCTTTGTCGCTTTTATCCTTGATTTTCACCTTATCCAAGGGAATCTGAGCTCCCGCTAAGGTTGCATGCCCACCGGCTGAGCCGAACTCCCTGAACGCCTTTTTCACTATCTCCCCTATATGAACGTTCGGGTCGCTGCTCCTCGCGGAGATATGGATGTTATAGCCCCTGATACCGCAAAGGCCCACGACTCTGACATCCTTCTCCCTCATGAGGAACTCTGCGGCTTGAGGCAGAGCATCCCTTTCCTCAACATAACCCACAGCAGAGAATAGAATACCTTCTTTTATCTCCCTGTTCACTATGGCATTTCCTATGACTTTAACCGTCTCAGAGCTCATGGGCGGCGATTCTATTCTCTTTAAAAGCTTCTCATCTGCAAGCGGGGAGAGAAAGGCTGCTGCTTTCAGGTCGGTAGGGGAAACGTTCCTCGTGAAGGACTTCGTATCCACCTTTATCCCGTACAAAAGCGCTGTGGCCAATTTTAAATCGACCTTGATGTCGAGCTGTTGGATGTAGGTGGTTAGGAGTGTGGACAATGCACCGACGTCGCTTCTGATTTCCACCAAATCTGAAGCGTTCACATTGCTGCTCGTTGGATGGTGGTCCAATACGATATTGGGCACGATATCCTTTGGGAGAACGTTGTTCTCGGAAGGTATGGCTGTTTCTATCATAACTATCTTCGACGAATTTTTAAGAGCTATTTTGAGTTCCTCCTCTTTCATTATGCTGTGAAGATCGATTTCAAGGAGGCGAACCATTTCCTTGTTCTCCTGATGAGAGATTTCGCCGCCATAGTATATCTTCGATGTTATCCCCTCATTTTCGCAGATCGCCTGAAACGCCAGTGCCGAGGCAATGGAATCAGGATCGGGGGCATTGTGAGTAAAAATTGCTACTGTGCCATCCCCTATTTTTTGCAGGATTTTTCTTAAAAGTGTTGCAGTTCTTTCGGTTTCATGGGTTTCCAAAGCGCTCTTTAGAGCGTTGGTTGCTATTTCTGAGATGCGGACCGTGATCACATTCTCGACACTCGCCATTCCCTTCTCACTTTGTTTATCGGGTGCATTGGCAACTATCGTTGCTTTGGGTGCAAGCTCCTTCATCATTTTTACCAACTTCACGTTGGTATCACCGTCATCACCTAGGATAAACACCTTGTCCCACTTTTCAACCTCCGCCTCTGGAATGTCCGAAGAAATTGAATCAACTTTCAGAACCTTGAAACCCTCCTTTTCCAGCCCAGCAAGGTTGTCTGTGTTTTCGTCTATTATCAATATGTCTTCTTTATTATTATCCAGACCACGAACGATCTCGTATGCAAACCTTCCACAGCCTAAAATCGTGTACATATCCTTTCCTCGCTCCGTCACATGTTCATATTAATTGTTTCTGATACATAACGGCATGGACCCTACACCTCTGGAGGAATTGGGGATGAAAGCCTTTTTTGTTCTACATATATTTCTTTAACAAACTCACGATGTGCTCTTTAGGCACCACGCCTGTAATGCGTTCCACGAGCTCGCCCTTCTTAAAGAACAGCAGCGTGGGTATTGCCATGATCTGAAATCTTCTGGATATGTCGAAGTTATCATCTGTATTCAGCTTTCCGAAGGTTACGTCCTGGTATTCCTCTGAAAGTGCATCTATGACAGGTCCGATCATCCTACAAGGCCCGCACCAAGGAGCCCAACAGTCCACTACGGTCAAAGAATCGCTCTTCACTATTTCCTCAAATGTGCCATCAGTTAATTCTATCGTTTTAGCTGCCATACTTCATACACCCTATTATGCTGATAGAATCGAGAATTGTGATTATAGTATTTGAAGGTATTGTGGGTTTTGACAGTTTCAGGTTGAGACCAAACAGCGGTTTTTCATTATTTTGAAAATAGATAGGTAAGGTATTATGATTTAGAAGGGGGAGCTAATAGAATAGGATGATGACGCCGCATCCAATGCATATTACTATCGAGCCCAAAATTCCCAGCAATCCTACAGTGGAAAAAAACCCTAGAGGAGTTACGCGAACCACCTCTTTATCACCTTTAACTTCAAAACGTGTCAAATAGGAATCGAGGCCGAAATACAACAAACACCCTCCGATTCCAATAAATAATGCGAATACATAAACTCTAACGATATTCATCAAACTCAATTCAGGACCGGAATCCCAGGGGAATCCTATATGTAACAAAATAATTAGGAATATTAAGGTAGGTAATCCAAAGAGTCTTATATTCTTTATTCCTTCTTTTTCCATCAGTCTCTGGTAGGGTCCTGACAATTAAATATCTCCTTACTAAAAGGAACATATATTCGAGATGAATATATAAGAATATCATGGGATAACCCTGGGATAACCCTGAGTTTCCTGGTTTTAAATCAATTTCATGTTAAAAAATTTTCAAACGGATCATGAGTGCATAGTGCTATTATAGGGCGATAACTATTTTGGGTTAGATTGCCCACAAAAAGAGCATAAATTACTATCAAATGGGATTTGTCTGTTACACTTAGCGCAAAATCTAATTTGTTGTCCTGTAGGTTGTTTATATGGGTATTGATAAACAGATTGTGACGGTAGCAGTCTTTTTGTTTTCGATACAAAACCCATAATGAGTATTATTATGCCCGTGATAAGTATTATTATACCGAATAATTCTAAGGTATTGTAAAATTCATAATCAGTTTGATCGTAAAATAATGAATAGGTTGGTTTGTGTGACGAACCTATAATAAAGAAAATGCTTCCTATAATTGTTACAATTATACCAATAGCTATAATATCTTTCCTCATCTATTTACTCACCTTAACCCATCTAACAATGAACTTGTTGATATTATAGCATTTCGATTTAATCTGTGTATTGTGCAATTTTAGGGCGGGTTTATATAGCTGTAATTATGTACATGACTTAAAGGCGAGGGTGATATTCAGCAAAGGGGCATTTTATGCAGGAAGGAGCATATTTATATGCATTTTTAGAAATGGATAAAAAACCAGCGCTTTTGATAACAATAATCTTGATCATAGTTTTATCTATAGTTATTGGGTGGACAGTTTTTATTGGTTTTTATGGTTTTAGTATATTTCTACTAGTTTTTAATTTTGTTTTAATTGGATGCGCAATTTACTTATATGAGATTGTAGATAAAAAGTAGCGATAAGAGTCCAATATAATCGGAAAAGCATG
>CBDUXN010000019.1:0-30318 GCA_965371185.1 uncultured Thermoplasmata archaeon | reverse complement strand
CTGATGACGGGGCAGCGTTCTATTTGAGGGTTGATGGAGAGATCGCTGGAGGTGTGAAGGTCCCTTATTGGAACAGGAAGGTCAAGCCTTTACCTGTTACAGAGGAGGAGCCCCCTGGACCGCCTGGTCCACCTGCCGAACTACGGCCAAAGACGGGTGAAGATGTTGTTTATATATTCATCGACACGATTCCTGGTGGCTATCGGGGTAACGGCATACCGATAAGTGCGGATTATATGTTAGAAGTTCGAGGCAGGTACAACAAGGTTCTCAGCCGAGAATATTATGATTGGTCTGGCACACACGCTTTAGACTGGGATTGGACACCGCGTGGTTCTGTGGACGTGAGGTTGGGCACTGTTGAGATGGAGGTGGGTGTAGACTGGGACGTTATCGATGTCGATCCCATGAACGATCGCTTCAATGTATATTTTATTAGCACGGATTGGAAAAAGAGCGAGGCAGATCATTCGGATACCGAAGGGGTGATAGAGGGCCCGACAAGGGCGTATATTGGCGATGGTGGTAGTAGGGGTTATGATGTTAAATACCATGGCGCATATGACACCTATTTCGATGAGGATTCAGGTAAGGTTTTATTTGAGACCAAAGAAGGTTATTATCTCTCTTGGGACCTGCCTAGGGAGCTGAAATTGGAAGATGGGGATGGTAAAGAAATCACGATAGCTAGCTTAACACCAACGGAGCTCGAAATTCAATATTCAAAGGCCTACTGGGCTGGTTTGGATGGTAATGGAAAGGTATCTGTTGAATATTTATTTGGTGAGAATTTATTGAAGGAGAACATCGTTATTGAGGAGAAGATAATTGAACCGGTGGGATTAGGAAGCTGGAATTACTTGGTATTGGAGATGCCGATAGAGTATTCCGATGACCTGTTAATTATAACAGATGGTATTGAGAGCGATAACAGATTGATAACCTCAAATGCTATCGATTTTTATTCAGGTAATAGGTTGGTTTTCACGATAGAGGCACCCTTCGCCATAGACGCCGAAGGAAATAGTGTTGATTGTGAATATATTTATACTTATGACGATACAGACATGCTAGGTCTCCGCTGCCCATCAGGTTGGCTTGAAAGCGCGGAGTATCCTGTGAGAATCGATCCCACTTTGACTACTTATGTCCTTGAAAATAACGAATCCACAGCTGCCACTGATAGATTTGGTGGTAGACATCAGGTAGCTGTTGGCGACTTTAATGGCGATAATAGAGCAGATGTACTCGCTAGTGCAATGAGCAATGATCGAAATGGCACTGACACAGGTCGCGCCTACATATTCTTTGGGCCTATTACCAGCAATGACGACACGCCCAATGCGGATGTTATATTAGCTTTTAATGTTCAAACTACGGCGTACTTCGGTTATACTGTAGGAGTAGGCGATTTTAACGATGATAGCTATGATGACGCTGTAGTGTCTAAGTATGTCGGTGGGAATATTTATATCAAATACGGTTCAGGCAGTTTATCGGGGGAATATTACAACCCTGATGTTACCGTACCGCAAGTCACAGGTACCTCCTACTTTGGGATAGCGATTGCGTCTGGAGATTTTAACTCTAGCACCGACGATAATGACGATCTCCTTGTGGGAGCAAGAACAGCAAATAGCCTTCAAAATGGTGAGGTGTACATCTATTACTACGATGCTACGGATTGGGATGGAGATGGAACGGTTAACGATGCTCCAGATGATACCCTAAAGTCCGTGGTGGGCAATGATGGGAGTTGCGAGTTCGGCTCTTCCATTGCCGTTGGCAATTTCTACAGTGGCAGTAACGATGACGTGGTAGTTGGCGAGCCTCGTTACGATGCTGCTGGTGGAGGAACGCACGAGAGAGGTAGGGCTAACCTGTTTGATGGCGATGTGATAGATGACGATGGTGCTACTCCTAATACCCCCACCAATACAATTGACAACCCCGTTCAAAATAACGATGCAGATGATGACGATTTTGGTTTTGCCGTTGCGGCAGGGGATCTAAATCCGACCGCCACCACAAGCGGGGATTTCGATGATGTGGTTGTTGGCGAGCCTTTATACGATGTGGATGAGGCTACAGATGTGAATGTTGGACGGGTACATATCTACACATGTGAAGATAACGCCAATGGATGGCAGAATAGCAGGACAGGAGCTGCTGACCAGACAGTAGACAATCCCAGGACTACAAGTGGAGATAACGATCGATTCGGCTACGATGTAGGCGCAGGAGATTTCTACGGTGACGGTGTGGATGATTTTTTCATCGGCTCGCCCTACTGTGATTACACAGGTACAGATCGTGGGACCATCTTTCTTTATGACTGCGACGGTTCAACCGTACCAACAACTTATACCGATTCCCAGAACGGGACCGAGAACGATGAAAGACTGGGAATGAGCATCGCAGGAGCGAAGTACAGCAGTGATTCAAACTACGTTCTCGCCGTTGGCGCTCCATATTGGGATAACGCTACATACAATGATGCAGGGCGTGTATGGGTTATGGTGATACCAGAATTTCCAAGTCAGTATGTTCCAATTGCTGTTACCGTGGCTTTAATATTTTTCTTTATTCGGCGAAAAAAGTTGATTACAAAGAGGCACGACAACCATCATTGAGGAAGACCTACGGAGATACGGGATACTGTATGGTGCAAAGGATTAAGGTAATCCAATGTCTCTTGGCGGTTCCGGAGGTTCTGGCGGCTCGGGGAGACCTATGTCTTCTGGAGGTGGTGGTGGGAATTCTTCCTCCACAGGTGGTAGTGCAGTAGGCTCTGTAGGTTCTTCAGGTTCTGGTGCCTTGAACTTCGCAGGTTCAGGCAAAGGCCTTTCTTTCTTCCAAGGGGGTAGTTTTGCCTCTTCAAGGGCCTTCTTTCCACGCCTCCAACCTGCAATACCAAATAAAAGGCTAATTATTACCAGAACGAGCAGTATCAATTCAAGGAGGGATAGATCACCCCACACGGTCTCCGCCAGGGGATTTGGGTTAGCACGGATATTCGCCTGCTGCATAGCGCTTGCAGTAGCATCCTCTCCGTACGGAAGGTCGGATTCAATATAGAAGTAACCGACACCATCGGAAGCCTCATCAGGAACCTTTAATGTAAGACTTCCCTCGGCGTTTGAAGTTTCTATTTCCCTATATTGCCCACCCAAGAATCCGTAACATAACGTGAACTTGTTTGGAATCGCAGAGCCATCCACGGATGTTATCTCGTAAGTCAATGTTGCCGTCTCACCAGGCCGATAAGTCTTTTTATCGAGAGTAAAAGTCAATACATAACCTCTTAGCCTTGTCACTTCTACTGAATTCCGCGTGACTTCCATACCGTTACTATCCGTTATATAAGCTGTAATGGTATAGGAATCAGGGACGTTCCCCTCTGGTACCGTGAATTGGAATTTTCCACTGGATGAGGTTAAACTCTCTCTTTTACTCAAATTACCGCGGCTATCCCTTATCTCATAATAATGGACCGCATTGGGAATTTGCGAACCGATAACACTATAGTCAACTTTTATGGTGTCTCCCGGCAGGTATTCATTCATACTCGGTTTTAGGAGCATATCCGCCCGCACTACGTCCACATATGCGAAGCGGTAGGCCTTGTAACCTTCGGAGTCCGTAATCTCCACATAAACCGCTAAAACCCCATCAAAATCCGCGGGGGCTATGAAGGTAAATTCCCCGTTGGAGGATGTTCCAGTAGCGATGAAATTACTTCCATAGTGCACCCTGTATTCACAATTAACATTTTCCACAATAACTTCGCCTCTGAAGGTGGTGTATGTGACCTTAACTAAATCGCCAGAATAATACTGAGGATGATCCTCTTCAGAGTAATATTCGTTATCAAATCCCAACTCCACCGACATTTCCCTGAACTCCACCACCTCGAATGAATCCTGAGCCGTATCCCATTCGTTGGTTCCACTTTTAGAAACGTTTACCGTGATCGTATACACGCCAACATCAATATCGCTTTGAAGGACGAATATGTATGTTAGATAACCTTGCAAGTCCGTCTTAAGGTTACTCTTCGTGTATGCAGGGACTTCCACGCCCTCCTTTGAGACGTTCAGACCCACATCACCGTTTCTTAAAGGATAACTTCCCCACTGCGTATCAATTTCAGCTTCAACTGTGACAACAACAAAGTCACCGGCAATAAATTTTTGATTTTCCACATCGACTATTGCGTCAATCTCCCCTAGATATACATCCTTCTGTTGAAGGTCGGAACGCCCACTTGTATCATTTGCCCAGACATACAGTTTGCTCGTATACCACCATGTCGTTTTAGCTGCGGATTTTGGAATAGACACTTGAAAAGTGCCCGCCGGTCCAGCAGAACTTCTGCTATCCTTAATCCGTTGGGGTTCGGAGTCGTCCTCATCGAAGTACTCATATATCCACTCTAAAGCCGCATCGGTAACTGCGCTGCCATCCTTATTGTTCGTGATGGTGTAATAAACGGTCATGTATTCCCCTGGCAGGTAAGCCCCGGAATCTGTCCAGATTTGGAGAGTATATTTTTCTACGATTATACCCTGGCTCTCCATAACATTGCCATCCTTAATAACTCGCAATTCGTAATTTCCATCAGGTAGGTTCGAGCCAAATGTGTAGCTTTCGCTCCACTGTCCGTTGGTCAACACTTGATCTACCCAATTCGCATTGGACAGCACATCGCCATTTGGATCCAATATCTGCACATCGATTGTACCTGAAATAGAGGTTTGAATGTTGATCGTTATCCCTTCACCCTGAGCATATTGCATTTTAGAGGGGGTTATATCAAGCTCCACATCCACAACCTCGAAGGTTGTGTTGCCTATCGGTGTCCAGTCCTCTCTCGTAACGTTGATCCGGTATACACCATATCTACCATCCTCTGAGAAATACCACTGGGGCCTGAAACTATCGTCTATATAGCCATCTTTATCAGTCTGACGTGTATTCCCATATACCTCAGCTTCGTTATGGTATATCCAATATCGAATATCATCAGCAAACATAACTTCATAGTAAGGATTATTCCATTGATCTTTGACATAAATGCTGAAAAACACCCAATCATCAGATGAAAAATAATAGGTGGGTATGCCCCCACTTTCACGAGAGGTGTCCGCGTAGGTTATAACCTCTGCCTCAACAGGTATGGGTTCATAAACCCTGAAGGTATTGGTTGCGATGTTTTGCCCTGTATAATTGGCATAGATCGTGTAGAGGTCCGGTGAACTGGTACCTCCCCAGCTTCCGCTCGCCCTTCCAAGTTCATTCGTGAATATCGTATTATTATAAACCTCACCGCTTGGGCCTACGATAAAAATATCAATATTTTTATATTGCAAAGGGTTATCATACTCTGTCGCATAAACATAGTAGTAAACATCCTCTCCTCGGTCATAATAGTCCTTATAGTTTGGCGGATTGCTATCATCACCTGTCAAAACGCTTCCCCCATAGGTCTGGGCCATCCCTGTGGGTGTTACCGTGATTAACCCAAGGCTCAAAACACAAACCGCAAAAAAGCATACGATTTTTTCGTTCATGATCCATCCTCCAATCGTATCAGGGAATTTTGTTACAGTTCCGCTTCAATTGGCTCATCAATAGAAATGATTAACCTCTATTTAACATTTTTCGAGGGTTTTTGTACGGTTTGCCCCCTCATAACGAAAACTCTTATATCGGGGATTATGATATACTTCGAGGTATCATGAAGTTGTTCGGAACCAGCGGGATCAGGGGTGTGGTCTTACAAGAATTGACTCCAGAATTTTGCCTTGAGTTAGGGAAGGCGATTGGCTCTAACCTCAAAGAGGGTTCCACGGTTGCAATAGCAACAGATACCAGAGTGTCAAGGGACATGGTAAAGAGCTCTCTGATATCGGGTTTACTGGCTACCAATGTAAATGCAGTTGACTTGGGCATTATACCGACACCCACCCTTGCATTTTTGACAGAACATTTTGGCTATGAATCTGGCATCATGGTAACAGCGTCTCATAACCCCCCCGATTTTAATGGAATCAAGCTGTGGAAAAAGAACGGTATGGCTTATAACGAGGAAGACGAGAGGTCCGTTGAAATCACTTTTTCTAAGAAAACGTACAGGATCAAATCCTGGAAGGAGGTTGGCACATTTAAAACAAATATCAATGCAAAAAATGTTTATATCGAGGACGTACTGAAGAAGATCAAGCTGAAAAAGAAATTTAGGATTTTGGTGGACCCGGGAAATGGGGCTTCTGCGAACTTCGCCTCGGTAATTTTCGAAAGAGCAGGTCTTGAGGTCATATCCATCAATAATGAGCCAAACGGACTCTTTCCCAATAGGGATCCTGAGCCGAAGAATGAAACATTGGGTAACACGATTTCTCGTCTAAAAGAGGTAGACGCCGATATCGCCATATGCTTTGATGGTGATGCGGACCGCGTTGTTTTTTGTGATAAGGAAGGTTTTATCGGATACAATGAAGCCATAGCCTTTATATCCAGGTTGAAGATCTCAAAATCTGGGAAAAAGAAGGTGGTGACAACTGTAGAGACAGGACGGCTGCTTGATTTATCAATTGAAGATCTGGGAGGTACGGTTGTCAGGGGAAAGGTGGGTGATGCACATGTTGCCAGAGTAGTGAAGGAAGAGGAAGCTTCAATAGGTGTTGAGGCGGTTGGCCATTACATAATACCTGAGATGGGATACTATCCTGATACCATTTATCCGTCCTTATTTCTATTGTCTAACATTCAAAGTGTGGATGAAATTAGAGATTTTTTCAATACCTTACGACCATTATACTATTCGAAAGATGGTATTGCCGTCGGGGATGACCTTAAAAACGATATGATGGCCATCATTCAAAAAAAGCACCTAACTCGTTTTGACGCGGAAAAAATAAACACCTTGGACGGTTTTAGGTTGGAGTTTGAGGATTCATGGGTTCTAATAAGACCCAGCGGTACACAGCCCTTAATTAGGGTGATCGTTGAATCTGAAGATAAAAGAACGCTTGAAGAGCTGATGGGCATGGGTATCGAGGTCGTAAATCTAGCCAAGGAGGAGGTCTCAAAATGAAAATCGTGTTTCTATGTGGAGGAATAGGAAAAAGGATGTTTCCTTTGGCCAAAGACAAGTTCTTGATGAAATTCTTAGGAAAAGAACTTATACTGCATCATTTGGAAATGGCTGAAAAACACGGGCTAAATCAGATTGTAATCGTCGGAAACCCGCAAAATATAAAAAAAATAAAAGAGGTCGTGGGGAACAAAGCTACTTATGCTGTCCAAAAGCAGCCGAAAGGTATGGCTGATGCGCTTCTTTCTGCAAAGCATTTGATATCAAATGATGAGATTCTCATCGTGAATCCTAATGATATTTTCGACTCAATGGCATACGAGACCATATTGACCAAATTCAAAACAGGTGAGGGGGATTCGATAATATTGGGATACAAAGTAAAAGATTATTTTCCTGGGGGATACCTCATCGTGGAGGATGACATGATAAAAGGGATCATCGAAAAACCGGGGGCCGGTAATGAACCAAGCGACTTGATAAATATCGTTGTTCACCTGCACAAGGATGCAAAGTCTCTGATCAAATATCTCGGGAAAACGAAGAGCGGGAAGGATGATATTTACGAGAAAGCCATGGATCATATGATGAAGGACGGTTTTGATTTCAGAGTAGCGAAGTATGAAGGGTCATGGACGGCCATCAAATACCCGTGGCATATTCTGGATGTTATCAAGCATTTCTTGGATAAAGTTGAAAAAACCATCTCTGAAAATGCAGCCATTTCAGAGAAGGCAACAGTAGAGGGGGATAAAATCATAATAGAGAGCGGTGTAAAGATCTTTGAAAACGCCATCGTAAAAGGACCGTGCTTTATCGGGAAAAACACAATTATTGGGAACAATGCTTTGGTCCGTGAATATTGTCATCTGGGAGAGAACGATGTGGTCGGTTTCTCTACCGAGATAAAAACCTCTTACATTGACGATGGCAGTTGGTTCCATATGAACTATGTGGGTGACAGCATCATTGGACGGAGATGCAATCTCGGTGCGGGGACAAATATCGCCAATCTCAGGCTGGATGGAAAGAACATTGCGGTGGTGCTGAGAGGCGAAATGGTAGATACCGGTCTCAAGAAATTGGGCGTGATAATGGGGGATGATGTTAAAACAGGGATAAACAGTTCAATAGATCCCGGCACGATAATTGGTGAGAAATCATATATAGGTCCAAATTCACTGGCCAGGGGCAATATAGCTCCGAGGAGCAGAATACATTGAATCTTTGTGATGTTCATGAGAATCGCTCAGGTCGCGCCGTATTTCCATCCCCATATTGGGGGTGTTGAGTCCCATGTTCTGACGCTTTCCGAGGGGTTGGTTAGGAGAGGTCATGAGGTAACTGTATACACCTCGAACTATGCAAATTTGAAGGAGCGCGAGACTTTTCACGGCATCAAGATCAACAGGTTAAAACAGGCCGCAAGCATTTTCTCGACACCCGTCACCCCTTCCCTTAAAAAGGCCTTTGCCGAGACGGATCATGAAGTCGTTCACGCCCACACGCCGCCACCCCTAAGTGCCTACTATTCAGCCAAGGCATGTAAGCGAACGAAAATCCCTCTTGTGGTAACATTTCACTGCGATTTAGAGTTGCCAGGTGTACTGGGGAAAATCACCACGGGCCTTTATCAAAGGACTTTGAGCAGGTACACCTTCAAACGGGCAGATAGGATCATAGTTCATACCAAAACATACGGTGCAACTTCAAGAACTATTTGGAAGTACGACGTTGAAATCATTCCAAGTGCAGTCGATCAGGGTCGTTTTGAAGGGGATATTGATCCAAGAGAAATAATAAAAAGGCATGGATTGGAAGACAAGAGAGTCGTGCTGTTCATAGGAAGGCTGGTATATCACAAAGGTCTAGAGTATCTTATAGATTCGGCCAAGCTCACGTCCAACGATGTGAGATATCTTATAGTGGGCAGCGGAGACTATCTTGAAAAGTTGAGAAAGAGGGCCAGGGCCAAGAGTGTCGAGGAGAAAGTGATTTTTACCGGAAGTGTTGCCTTCGATGACATCCCGAAATACTTTGCTGCCTGCGATGTATTTGTTCTGCCTTCCGTATCCCGTCTTGAGGCCTTTGGCTTGGTTGTGCTGGAAGCCATGGCATCCTCCAAACCTGTTATAGTTTCCAATATACCGGGCGTGATGGAACTGGTCACGGAAGGCCGGGAAGGTTTGCATGCAGAGCCCATGAATCCGGAGGATATCGCAGAAAAAACCAACACGCTGCTATCCGACGATGCATTGATGAAAAAAATGGGGGAAAACGGAAGGAAGAAGATCGAGCAGGAGTTCACATGGGATAAGGTGGTCAAACAGGTGGAGGATGTGTATAAAGAGCTGATTTAAGGGCTCCCCTCTAACATAAACCAAGACATTTCTGGTAGATGTTTTAGTATGAAAATACCATCAAGTTAGAAAACCCTTATTAGATCCGAACCTTCCAGAGGGATATTTGAGTTTGTGTTGCCGGTGATAATTAGTTCAACCTGTGATGATGGAGAGACAATATCTTCCACATCCGCCCGGTCGAACTTCACCATTAAATCAGATATATTATTACTATTGTGATCTCCTATTTCTACTGGGTGTTTCTCTGCTGGGATCGATCCTTCTAACAGTAAGGATGAAATATTAATCTCGGAAACATCGTAGTCTGAAGGTGTCTCAATATAAGCAGTTATCCACCTGCCTTTACTCTTGAGATTGAGGGAATCTGGGTCGATGTCTATACTTAGTTGAACTTTCTGAGGTTCTCTCGACATTTTTTTATAGTATATCTCTGGATTTCTGTCCCTCTCGTCTTCCCAAACTACATGGACACCGTTACGATTTGCTGCTATACCTGGATGGCCTTGCCAACTTGTTCCATTGGACAAATGTGTATCTGGGGACCAAGTTATGCCTCTATCGCTACTGCTTTTAAAATAAATACGTTGATAAGCCCAAACAACATAGATGCTGTCCTCAACGATTGTTATGGAAGGCATAAAAATATAGGTGTGAGGTACAGAGTGTGATAATTGGATATCTTTTGTCCAATTTAGTCCGTTATCCTTACTATAGCTATAGAAAACCTCTCTATTTGTTCCTGTACCTTTCCCACAATAAACCGTATATATATCGTTTTCGCTTATAGCTATGTTAGGCCAACTTACCTGGCTCGTATTTCCCGTTGACGTACTTATGTTGACATCTTCGCTCCAAGTGACGCCATTATCAACACTACGGATATAGTATATCTGGACATTATATTTACCTTGCCTATTGTATAAATCTACCCATACAACATGGATATTTTTTTGATATACCGCTATCTCTGTATCGAGAGCTGTACTATTGCTTTCGACCAAAACTTTGGGGTTACTCCACGTATTTCCATTATCTTGGCTGCCCACATAGGTTATTTTATTATTGGCATTTACAAAGGCTACATGGATGTTATTATCATAAACCACTATGTTATGATTCTCATATGGATAATAGGTCTCTTGAGAGATTACTTTATCATTTGACCAAGAGTTACCATTATCAACGCTTCGAATGTAGTGAATTTTCTTGTCATCCCTGTCTCGCCAAATAACATGAAGATTTTGACCGCTAGCAGCGATTTTCGGATGAAATGGTCTGCCTGGGATGTTTTCAAGCCGTCGTAAGGGTTCCCAGTTATTTCCATTATCGAGGCTTCTAATATAACAAAGACTTGAATCCGCCTCAGGAGAATATTCAGTTAGTTCATAAAAGACAACATGAATATTATTCCCTTCTACGGCTATTGATGGAAACTGGGATATCTCTAAATCATTTGTTAATCTAATGTCCTCGCTCCAATCATCGGGCTGTGCTCTTACTATAGGTGTCACTGGCGCTGTGTTAACTATAAGAAGTAGAATAAATACAGTGAAACTGCAAATCTTCTTCAAACACATGACCTTCCCTCTGATTTAATATATAGTTCTCTTTTATGTTAAGGGTTGTGGTAAGGGGGCCTAATCCACCACTTCCAAGGTTATGGGATCGCCATAGCCGTCATAAGCCTGCCAACTTTTGGTGTTGTAAGGTCTGCCAACGATGATGTGGGTATGGCCATACTTTGAGAAGAAGAAGGTGTCTGCGCCTGAAGGTCTAAAATTCCCAGAGGGGTGGCTGTGAACGATGCCCACGACGCTCAAAGTGATATCGGGAGGCTGCATATGGGTTCGCAGTATCGCCATGCTGTCTCCTGAGAGTGTGCCGGGGAGAAGGTTGATCTCCTCGATGATGCCCTTTCTCGCGATGAGCGTGGCAGCGAACTCTTTTGGATAGCTCTCTTTAGACACCTCAAGAATCAGATCCAAGACTTCCTTCCTGATACCCCAAGTTCTCCTTTTTCTTGGTTCTTCTCTGCCGATTCTTTTCCGTCGTTTATCTCCTTTCAAAAATCCCATCTTGCCACCTTTTTTACTGAAATGCTGCCAATCCACCAAATGAACTTCACCTACAAAATCAGCTTCTCTGACACCCTTTTATAGAAATCTCTGGAGAAGCGCACCAACTCGGCAGGTTTTTCTGAGGCCGTGAATGAAATTGTCCCCTCGCTCTGCACCTGGGTTTCGTACTGTCCGTCGAGCACCAAGACGCAAGGCCGCTTCGGTTCGAGAAATCTTATGGTTATCTCGCTGTCTATCGGTACAACATAAGGCCTGGCTGAGAGTTTAAAGGGAGCGATGGGTGCTATAACAAAAGCATTTACCCGTGGATCCACCAGAGGGCTGCCGACGCTCATGGCATAGCAAGTGGAGCCAGTGGGTGTTGCGACTATGATGCCGTCAGCCCTGATGTCAACAACGTAATTATCATCCACCAGGATTTCGAAGTGATGCATCTTTGCCACATGCGCGGTATGAATAACGGCCTCGTTCATGCAGTCATATAATCTCTCGCCGTTCAATATCGTTTTCAGTCTTGCTCTTTTGTCTATGATATATTCCCCTTTCATTATTTTCTCCAGGTCAGGAATGGCATTGCCAGGATTCGCCTCCGTGAGAAACCCCAATACCCCAGCGTTGATACAGAACAGCTTGACGTTGGTATGCTGAAGCACCCATAAAACCGTGCCGTCGCCACCTATGGTTATGAGTATGTCCGGCTTCATCTCCGTTAGGGGTTGCCCCGTTGCTCCGAGTTTTGCTGCCAAGGCTTCCTCCATGGTAACATCAGCCTTGCCCTCCAAGAAATCTACGACCTTCTTCGCGATCTCAGTGGCCTTTTCTATGCTTGGATTTGATACCACACCGAACTTCATCCATATTCCTCCAAATTGCTTTTCAAACCCTCATATCCATGATTTCCATGCTTCTTAAGGGCTGTAATGCCCTTATATCGCCAACCGCTATCACGTTCGTTCTCGCATCTATGTCGAAGCCCATATCCAATATATCATATGCATCATTAAAAACTTCCCCTCCTGCCTCCCTTAGAATCAATGTACTAGCAGCAATATCTGTGACCCTCATGCTGTATCTGCTGGGCGAGTAGTTAAGATAGTACACATCAAAAGCACCACTTGCCACGAGGCACATCTCCAAGGATGCGCATCCCATTGCCCTACCGCGTCTGGGCATTTTTGCCACACCAAAGCTCTGTTCAGTTGCCCGTTCGCCCATGTATACCGAGAACATAGAGTCTTTTAGATGGAAAGGCCTGACCTTGATGGTTTTATCATTTAAAATTGCACCTTTGCCTTTCTGGGCCCAATAAGTGTCGCCGGTTACCAGGTTCCTTACCAGCCCGTATTCAACATCGGAAAGCTTCGATTTTCCCACGGCGAGAGATATCGCATAGAAAGGAATGCCCTTGATGGCATTATGTGTGCCGTCAATTGGATCCAGGACAAGCATTTTTTCGGCATTATTGTCGATAAATCCCGCCTCCTCGCTCAGAATGTTCAGTTTCTCCCCTTCCCCATCCAGAACTTTGAAGCATATCTGCTCCGCTACATCATCTATGAGCTTTGTAGGCGTGCCATCTGCGCCAACACCCAAATCCTCGCCGATATTTACCTTATTTAGCATTCTTCTAACGGTTTCCTCGACCTCATCAGCCATGGCGTAAAGTAAAGCCTTCACGGTTCTCACACTGTTAGAGTATTGTGTTAGTTACCCTTTATAGTTGCGGTTTTGAAATAAAGGATTAGGTATAAATAATACATAAAACAATAGAATATGTTGCTATGAACGACGGTGCGAAAATGCCTTTGGGTAGATTGGGCTATATATTGGTGATTTTGTCGGTAATTATTACAATGGCTATACTTTTATACCCAATTAAAATTCCTTATGAGGATATTTATTCTTATGAAGGGGTAGATTGCTACATCAACCTCGATGTTAACAGCTCTCTATCAAATGTAAGGGATATAATAAATAAGCATGGTTTGTCGTCAGAGATTTGGTATAACAGATCTTCTCCTGATAGTTCTGGTGAGATAGTAGATTACGTTTATTTTTCATTCAATTACTCATCTACAAAAAACATATCAGGTTACATATATAATTTTGATACGGAAAATTTGACAATAAAACTGCATTACTATCCTGATGAACATCCAGATAGATATAAAACATACAAAACAGCAGATGAGGCCAGAAATGCAACCAACTCTAGATATTTAGCAGAAAAAAATAATTTCGAGCCCGATGTAGATTTCATAATATCAATTTTTAACTCCGAATTCGGCGCATATCCCAGATCAGTTGATTATATCCAATTAATTCGGCATAATATTCTACTTTAAGCGACAAGAAAATCATATTTTCTTTGAGAAAGGACATTAGGAAGATTTTTTAACACCCAAGCAACCTCTCACCTGATCATACCAGATACGCCGCATCTCGGGCACTGCACTTCAAAGGGCTTGAACTCGACCTCCGCCTCGAACATGTTGTAACAATTAGGACATCTTGTCATCTCTATGGAAGCGAAGGTTGGGCCCTGATAACCTGATGGTCGGGGTAATGCACCATAATCTCCTGGCGTTTCGCCTGCCATGTTTCTCCTTCTTATCATGAGTATCGAAGCTATTACAGCGCATATAATGATCAGCAACAGTAACAGCAGTATAAATGGGAACTCAAAGTCCTCTTCCCCTTGAACCACCTCGATTGTGAGTATCAGATCATCTGACGGTGTGCCGTCCTCGAAGTAGGATTTGATGACCACAAGGTAATCCCCGGGCTCGGCGTCAGAAGGTACGTCTAGGGTAATGGTGATGACACTTTCCGATCCCATTGGAACGTAAGGTTTTGACTGCGAGAAATCAGCGCGCCAACCATCTGGCAGTTCACTGAATCGCAGCTCCATAGTATCTCCATAATTTCCGCTGTTGGAGAGTTTTAAGGAATAAATCGAGGGCTGTCCCCTTGCAGCTGGTACCAAATCGCCCTCCAGTGAAATCTCTATATCGTAAACTCTTTCCACAGTGGCGTTAAGTTCAATGGAATATTGGCCCACATTCAAGGGCGATGATGTCGCTGTTAAAGTGATGATGTCCTTGGTATATGCCACAGCATTCTCAGGTATGGTCGCTACAACTGTGATATCTCTGCTTTCGCCCAGCGCATTCAGTTTACCGGTATCAGGTATGCCATTATCGTTACTATCCAGTAAATGTGTTGAACCGTCCTCATCGAAAACCCTCACATCCCACCCTTCCTTGGATGAGACGATTAAATCGATGGTTGCCTCGTAATTCAGGGAGTTTTTGACATTCACCAGGTATGAAATTTCCATTCCTGGGGTATCGGTGTTTGAATATGAATCAGCACTCAGAATAAAACTTCCTGAGAGTTCGATTTCCGTGGTTAACAGGATGGATTTTACATCCCCATTTGGCTGGGAAGATGTAAAGGTTATCGTTGCCTCATCCGTTGTGAAGGCGATGCCGTTTTCTGGAATTTCTATGCATACGACCATATCCTCCCTACCGTTCCATGGATTCAAGATTCTGGTATCTGGCTTCCCACCTCCATTTGAGTCCGACAATGGCGTCGTGCTATCTTCTTCAAATAAAACTATATTCCATCCGTTTTTTGATGTGAAAGTGATATCGAAGGTGTCTCCGATATTCTGGAAATTGGTCAATGTAAGGAAATAGTAAATCGACTCTCCATTGCCGCCCTCTTTGTATTTGTCGTCCACATCAACGTTCAACCCACCTGAGAGCGCAACGTTGGTCTTGATCGTTATTATCGAGGAACTGTCTGTGGAAATCGCCCTGATATCGCATTCCTTGTATTCGAAGGCAAGAGCGTTCCCCGGCGGTGTAATGCTGAGCGTAACGTCCTTGGAGGCAAAGGCGCTCAACAAGAAATTCTTTGTGCTGAGCACACCATTCCAGCCGTCCCAACTGCCTGTTCCAGGTGAAATATCTAGATCCACATTCACCTGCGTGTTACCTTGATTGCTAACTGTGATTTCATAACTTATAGGAATTCCAGGCTCTGTTTCCCCTTCTGTTTGAGAAGAATGCAATTCTATTGAATCGTACTCGATAATGAGACGGGTTGTTGTGAGGCTGGCGATTCTGCTTGCATCACCCAGGGAGGTGCCTATGACGTTTATCACTATGCTATCGTCAGGGTAGCCGTTTGGCGGTGCGGTAACGTATAAGGTCACATCCTCTTGTTGGAATGCATCTAAACTTACCGAGATCTCACTAATTTCGAACTGCCAGTCCGTGGAAACACCTGAAATGAAATCTTCGGTACTGAGCAATATCGTGTCCTGGCCGTTCCCCTGATTTATCACGGTGATGTTGAAATGATTGGTTTCGGAGGGAACAAAGTCCAGCTGATCGTTTTGTGTCACAAGATCCACGCCGTACCATTGGTTGACCGTTACAACAAGAGGCAGGATATCAGAGGCTCTGATAACGCTGTTCACCTTCAGATCACCCGTAACTGTAAATGGGTAATCCCCGTGTTCGGTTGGTACAGGCATTACCGTGAGCGTTATACTTTTGGACTCGCCAGGCAGCAAACTGAAAATCTCCGGGCTGAATGTCATGATCCAGCCCTCCATACCTGTACCGTCAAAACTCAGCTCAGCTGTCCCAAAGGCATTGCCGATATTTCTAACGATGATATCATAGACTGCCGATCCGTACTCACCCACCGCAATGGTGTTGGCGTCGGTGTTCAAATCGATGCCGTATTGGTTTCCAATTCCAAATATCTCCACATCATCAACCCACCACCCATTATCCGTAAGGAAAACACCGGAGCTCAAAGTGAACCTTATCTGGATGATCTCTCCTAAATAATCGGATAGATCCAGGGTTACCTCAGACCAGGTCAACCATGTTCCTGAATAGGAAACCAGTTCTTCCCAACCACTGCCTCCGGGGTTGATCTCCACTCTTCCCCAATCTGGAATGATTGGAAAGTCATCTATGCTGTATTTGTGACAGAACCTGAGAAATGCTGATCTCGCTTCCGTAAGATCGATAAAGGGAGAGACCAGATACTGATCTGCCCAGACAGTGTACTGCTCGGTTATGTCCTGGCCGCACCACCAGGATGTTGTTGGGCTGTAGCTATCCGAAGTGGTCTGATGCCATAATGGTGGTCTTGCAAGGGATGAAGATGTGGAATCCCAATCCCCTGCCCCGCTTTCCATATCATCGGAGAAAAATCTGATATACACCGTTATTTGTGAGAACATTCTATCATTGGCCGTGATCTCATCACTCGCCAATAATGTTGAGATTTCAATTGTATAGATATCGCTCAGCGTTGTGCTCCATTGCCAAATAAGTTCAGAGCTTTCCCAGCTGCTCAAAGAAATACCCGTCTTAATTTCACTGTAAATGGTTATGAATATGGAGTTTTTCACCTCGAACAACACCTCAAAATCGCTTTGGTCATTGTTGCCGTAGTTCACCACAGTTGACCCAATGTTCACTGCCTCCCCCACAAATGTTTCCACGGGGCAGGAAATAGATACAACACCAACATCGTTATCGGTTGGTAAGATCCATAATATGAGATTTTTGAACATGGCCTCAGCATCAACATCATTGGACCAGTCATAGGGGCCGCTGCCATCCCAATATACTGCTCTACCGTTACCGTTCTCAAATACCGTTATTTTATCATCACCGTTCGTGTGTTTTGCCACGGTCATTGCCCCTCTAGCTATGTCTGCGTAGACCTCATTGCAGTTGTCATGCAATCCAGTGATAGTGTAACCGTTTGGGAATTGTCCGTAGGGGCCGTTTACGATGGGATGGGTATCATCCCACACCATCAGGGTGTCATCGAACAGATTGATATCGTTTGTTATGACTCCAAGAACATCCCCAAGAAGTGTATCCTTTGGCATAGAAAGTGAATTGATACCTGTTGCCACAACCGAGCCACCTAAATCGATGTAACTTCTCAGAGCGCTGTACTCTGCGGCATCAATTGCTCTGTTGGAATTATAAAATATGATCATTTGGTATTGGATTAGTGTGGAAAGATCTGACGTATATTGGTGCAAGATATTATCGCTTAGAACCTCGTAGGTCTTGCCCATACCGTCTAGGATTGGTTTTATGGATACAAGTTCAGTGTTGTCGGAGATAAGGGCGATCTTTCCCAGCAGCACACCTTCTGTCACCAGTATGGTTTTGGTTTGCTTGTTGTTTTTTGTAAGAACCTCGTCCGGCACGGATATCGCCTCGATACTGATGACATAATTTCCCTCGTCCGCGGGGGCTGTCCAGGGAAAGCTCAGGGGCATCGAGGAGCCGTTGCCTATCACGGTTATCAAAATGTTGTCCTCCACCGTGCCGTTCACAGCGAATTCCACCAGCACGTTGAACTCATCGTTGAGGCCGAGGTTTCTCACGGTAGCGTTGATATATGTCTGCTCGCTGGGTTTAATAAAATCTGGTGCCTGAAGGTCAAGAACCGCAACATCATGATCAACCTGCTCGTACCTGGACCAAATCATGGCATTGTAAAGAAGCTGCATGTCATCGTTGTTGGATAGATACTCGACCCAATGGGTGATGTAGGCCAGGCCATTATTCACGATTATCGCACCTATCCCGTCTGGAGAGAGCGCAACATAGGTGCCCTCGGTGAGATCATCGGCATCCCATGAGAAGTCCGGTGGTGTGCATGTTGTGTCAGTTGCCATTTGATAGGGATCGGGGATGTTGATGAACAGCTGATGAGTGGGATCCAATAAGTCCAGGCTCAGAGTGTTATCCACATCATAAACAATATCGTCACGCATTCCAAACAGGGGAGCTAGCTTGTTGTTGTTGGGTACATAATCGTACAGTGTGGCTGCAGTGGCAATGAACCCATGTCCCTCTTCCAAATACTGAGTGATGGCATCGATCTCCGCATCCGTGAACTCCCAGGCAAAAGCGCAGGATATGAGTAACACATCCGCCTTTGCATTCACAAGATTCTGATAGCTGATATCGTTTTTATTTAAAGAGATATAATCGATGTCTATGGGCGTTGTACCGTAATCCATCCAGTTTCCGTTCAGAGCGTCCCAACATGCGTCCGATGAGTAATCTGTACCCCAGGAATCCAGGATGACGATTCTCCTAGCTTCTTCGTTTGTGATGCATATTCTTATTGAATATTCGTTGTTGTCTGTGTTATTTTCATCAGGAACAGGTAAGGCGCGAACCATGATATCGTAAATCCCTTCAACGCTTGAAGACCAGTAAAATGTTAATACTGTGGAAGAACCGCTGGAAATGGATGGAATGGTCTGCTCATCGGTGAGCCCGCCGTTCACCAGAAATTGAACGGTGATATCAGTTTCATCACTGGTACCCATATTCTTAACGGTGGCATTGATCGAAACAAGCTCCCCGGGCTGGGCGCTGTTGGCTGCGGGTCCTTCGACCTTTGAAACCAGAATATCATGCTCTGTGGCAATGAACTCTTCAACCAGAACGTATAGCCACCGCTCCTTTGCATCATCGGTTATTGTTCTTGCCTCGTAATAGGTTTCATCTTGGGGGATGAATTTGTATTGAACCGTGTTGCCTGTCGTGCTGTTCGCTTCATAATCCAGGGTCTGATAATAGAACGGTTCCACCAGCTTCGACACAACGTTTGGCGAATCGGTTGTTGATTCTATTGTGATTTCGTAGCCTTCGGGAATCTCATAGTACGGTATGTCATTTCCGTCATAGCCCGAAGGGTCTTGGGCATTGGAGTATGGGAGCTGATAACCTGGTGTTGCCTGCTGGATTGGAATAAGAAGTGCCGGATCACCGAGCAGTGTAAATTCAAAGAAGGTGCGATATGTGTAGAAATCCCCCATATCCTCCTCGGCACTGAACCTTGCCATGGCGTTCATGGCCAGGCTCCCTAAACTGTCGGCTCCATTATGATATTCCTCAAACAAGTAAGTCAGCATACCTGCCATATACCATTCATGAATGATGTTTAGATTACCGTCATCGAAGTAAAAGTCCGGCATGCCGTAGTTGGTCCGGGATCCTCCAATATATGCCACTCCCGCCGCATCAGAGGCGAGTACGGCCTCGCCAAAGGATGGACCTGAATAGCCTGGAGTCATCAAATTCGTATCAAAGGCTCCGTTATCGCATGCAATGGAGACGACTATGGATGTGTTTGAGATGGGATTGAAGTTTAAAACTTCATCAGCGCTCACTGAACCGGAATCAAGCCACATGGTATTGCCCGAGCCGTGTCCTATGTGATAAACGAAACCGATATCTCCACTTGAGAGGGAATCTTCCATATGAGCATCATTGCAGGTACCATCGGTTAAAAACTGTTTTTCGATGTTCATACCAGCAAAGCTCTCCCTGTTGATGGAGTCCACGCATATCAGTTCACCCACATAGGGTACAGTCCAAAATGGGTCTCCCCCTGATACCACCACATTCCTGAACCATTCCCATACCACATTGTCGTACCAATTCCTTATCTTCTGAACGATGTGGTCAGCCTCATTTGCGTCGTCAGCCGTAAGCCTTCCAACCAGATAATTGGGTGTGTAATCGTAGTCAGGTGAGGAGTAGAAGAAGTCTGTGGGCAGCCACGAATCGTAATCGCCACCGACATCGTTGTAGATATAATAGCTGGGCGGCACGTTCAATCCATTTCCAAGTAAGGTAACATATTGCAAATTTGGATGTGAGTTCGTGTCTCTCAAATACGAGATGATCTTCTTGGCGAGCCAGTAATCATAATCATGTATATCATCATAGCCCGGATTTGAGGGGTCGTTGTACCCATCATAGGGCGGATCCTCTGCAGGCGAATAGGTGTCGTTGATCCACGTTGTTTCCACCACGAGGGTTGTGATACCCTCCTCGTTCTCGTGAAAATCCTCCAGGTCAAGTGCCTGCGCGAGTAACTCTGGGGGCGTGATGATGATGGATTCGGAATCGTCATATTCCATGTATGGTTCCTGGGATGATTGTATTGTCATGGGCTTCTCCATGTATTTAATATTGACAGTTATATCCCTTACAACCACGGCTTTCTGTTCACTTGGTATGTACTGCACTGGATACAGGGTTATGAAAACGTAGGTATGCTCATTATCTGATCCGATATCATATCCCATGATCTCTCCAGGATAGTAGGTGTCCATAGAGTAAATATCCATGTTTGGTTTCATCAGGTCATAATAGCCAAAACTGGCCTCTTTCCCCTCTGTTTCTTCTGGTAAATCCCAGGCCAACGGCTGTAGACCTGGAACTATGTTAATTTTGCTGTCAAGCTCCATGTAATTGCTGCCAATGGCATCTACATCGTACACCTCACTGCTTAACGGTAATTTCACTTTGAAGGTTTTAACTGGTAGCAACGGCTCCCCTGGCCTTGCCGAGGGTTTTAGACCTTCTATTTCCAGGTATTGATATCCATTGCCAATATCGTGTATCGAGCATTCAGTTAATGGATCGACATTAAATGAGAGGGTGGTGGTCTTATAACCAGATGCACTTTCATATTTTGTTCCAATCCAATTATCATCTTTATTTTCCTCAATGGGGGCATCATGAGCTTCAACCCCCACCAAATCAAGGCAAGGTTCTCCCTCAGGAGCAGCATCATCTAGAATTTTTATATCATCCCCAACTATAGCAACTGTTCTATTTCCACCAGATTGCGCCCCTGCGGGAAATGCCGTACTTGCAATAATTACAAGAATCAACAATGTCGCTCCAATTGGCCTGTAAGAAATTTTGTTTGGGTGTCCATTCAACATGTAATCGCCCTCATTAATGATGATGTGTTATTCGAATTTTATTGGCCCAAATTGCCAGTAAACATGGGTTTTGATTCTATATAAAGGTTTTTTGAGATCATTCCCCCTTGCCCTTCTTTTTTGCGCCCTTATCCTTTGTGCGGTAGTATTTCAAGGGATGCGTCATCCATTCTTTTCTACATAAACCGTCCTCACCAAAACAGATGCCGTAGCTTTTCATCGTGCTGCATTCCGGAGGTGTATATTCAGTGCCAGATATGATGCCCGTGATATGCTCGATCTGGTAATGGGTTTTGGTCTCATCGAAGTCGGGTGACGAGGCAAACAACTGCAGGATCTCACGTGATGTCATGCCTATGGCATGAAGAAATGCAGTGAGAGCGAACCTCCCGCTGTGAGGCAGATTTTCTCCGGCTTGAGCCTTGGCAAGAAGATGTCTGATGCACGGTGGAAGCTTCGTCACCCTGATCCTTCCGAAATCCTTGGCTTTGAATGTGCTCTTCCTCTCCTCCACAGCCTTTTTAATTTCTGCAACTTGGGTGCTCAGAACTTCCAGGATATCATCGCTCACCTCGGCTGGCAATTCCTTCTCAATACGTCTTTGAAGTGTTTGTTGAATCACCCTGGCAAGGCGATCTTTATCTAAAATGATGTAGCCGTTTCGCATATCCTTATTCACTATCTTCCAAGGCTTGCTTCGCATCTGCGATGTGCTTCTTAAATAATGGGTGAAGTGGATCCTGCAAATATCATTCTCAGGCTTTACATCCAGATTCAGTTCTTTTGCTGTGTTCACCACAAAATCAAAATCCTCATCCCGCAGCCTTCCACTCATGGTTTTCGCCTCTGCAAGAGCGTAGCGTTTGGTAAGGTAAGGGTCATTCACACAAGAAACCAAGATCCTAGCGGCCACATAGGATAGAAGCTCCGCCAAGCGGTCCGCATCCGTTAGGAGGCCGTGGTCCTTGACGATGCCCTCCTCCAAAGCCTCAAGCACCCTCTCTTTTCCCAAAGCGCGTGTTCGCTCATATGCAATATCATTGAGCAACTCCTCCAAAGTGGGTCCATATTCTTTGAGATATGTTGCGGAGTCGCCTAGAAACGGATAATTTGCTAAGCGTGATATATTCATGCAGTCGTGTTATGAATTTTTGTAGTATAAAATGTTTCGATTATCAATTTGTTCCTGTTATTTTTATGCCTACTCAACCCCCAGCAATCTCACCAACAGTGCTTTCTGGGCGTGAAGCCTGTTTTCAGCCTGATCGAATACGATGGAGCGCTCGCTGTCCATAACTTCATCCGTGATCTCCTTGCCCCGATGTGCTGGCAGGCAGTGCATAACAATGCAGTCCGCCTTTGCATGCCCGACCAAATCGGCATTGACCTGATACGGTCCAAACACCTGCTCCCTCTTCGTCTGTTCGGCCTCATCACCCATGGAAACCCAGACATCCGTGTAGATTATATCAGCATCCCGCACTGCCTCAACAGGATTTGAGACCAGATGAAGATGGCTGCCCTTTTCCTGTGCGATCTGAGACGCTTTTTCGAAGATTCTGTTATCGGGTAGATAATTCGCAGGACAGCCCGCATTCATGCTCATTCCCACCAATGCGCAACCGAGCAGCAGGGAGTTGCAGACGTTGTTGCCGTCTCCCACATAGGCGAGTTCCAATCCATTGAAGTCGCCCTTATGCTCCCTTATGGTGAGCAGATCAGCTAGAATCTGGCATGGATGTTCCAGATCATCCAATCCGCTGATAACCGGGACCGACGCGTTTCTTGCAAGCTCCACCATGAGGTCATGGCTGAAGGCCCTGTACATAATTGCATCAACATATCGGCTGAGCACCTTAGCCGTATCTGCAATGGTTTCACCCCTGCCGATCTGTAGATCCTTTGGGCTCAGATAGAGCGCCTGTCCTCCGAGCTGGCTCATCCCGGCCTCGAAGCTCACCCTGGTGCGGGTGCTCGGTTTCTCAAATATCAAGGCCAAGTTTTTTCCTACTAATGGAGTGTGGTGCTCTCCCTTCTTCCATCGTAGTTTCAGATCTGAAGCCATCTTGAGGATATCGTCCAGGTCATCCTTGACATCCAACACTGAAATGAAATCCCGCTTCATTTTGGCCACCCCCGACTAAATACGGTTAGAACCGTATAACTTTTGGTATGAGGGCCGGGACCGAGATTTGAACTCGGGTCGAGGGATGTCTGCAACCCATTTTCTTATTTTTCCGTTAACGCTTTCTCAAAGGGTCACCACAGTCCCATAGGATACCAGGCTACCCCACCCCGGCCACGCCAGATAGATAGGCATATTGTATATATAATTGTTATCTTTTGGTTGTCATTACAAAAGTAGGCGAGGGGCAAATATCCGGTCAGATGACACTTTCCTTTTTCCTAAGCTTTTTAAAAGCAGAGGGAAGGTGTACCATGTAGGAGCCGTCCTTCTGCACGACGATCGGGCTGTCCTCGAGGAGCTGCTCCACATCTATATCGTAAACTCCTTCCTCGATTATCGAGATGACCGCCACTTCCTTTTTCTTTGCCTTCTTAGCCTCTTTTGGAACCCCTTTTGCCGCAGCTTTTACAGATTCTTTTTTCCCACCAGTTTTCGAAGCGGCCCTCAGCTTCTCTATTCCGCCTTTTTCGGTGAATAACAGGTCTTTTGTGCTCTTGAGCATATCTTTTTTGACCTGAATTCTCTCGCTTCTTTCGATTTTCTTGGGTTTCGCCTCATCTCTCACACCAAGGGTCACCCACTCTTCCTTTTCAAGAAATCCATCCTCGATATCCGCTGGAAGTGTATCGCTCGTGAGCATCTCCTGGATAAGGTGTTTTATGTCCTTATTGGCCTGCTCCCTCAGTTTATCTCGTTCTCCATTCGAGAGCGGTTTTTCGGTATAGAAAAATCTTGTTCCTCTGCAACCTGGGCATCCCCTTAGTATCTCCGGGGAGCCATCTGCAAAAACCGAGCCGCATTTCAAGCATTGATGTGGCATCAACCTTCCTCTGTGTGTTCTTTATAATGAACAGGATCTTCATTCGGATGAGGGGTAGAGACGTGATCGTTTGGGGGCAGGGGTTTGGTTTCCAGGTCGTGCTCAACCGATTGACCTTCAGAGATTTCAGGTTTTTCTTGAGCAGTGGTTACTTCCTTTTTGCTCCCCCTTTCTTCGCCGATGATGGTATCATGCGTTAAGATCATGGCTTGAATCATGTTTCCGTCCTTGTGTATGGTTTTCAGAAGGTCCGCGGGGCCGATCACGCTCATTCTGGGCTGCTGCCTTCTTCTGAGCAGCTTACTCAACCAGCTTCCCTTCTTCACATCCTCTTTTGAGTAGCTCTGCATCTCGATACCGATGAAGGTATCCTGATCTATATTTAACATGGTGGTTTTGATCAGCTCCGCTTCCTCTGTGGCCGTCAACCCACGTTCCAGGACGAGAACATTGCCGTGCTTGATCTCATCCAAAATGAATCGTATCTTTTCCTCGCTGCTGAGTTCGGTGAGTTTTTCCATAGATATGAGATTTATGTTTATGCCTGGTGCCATCGGATCACCTGAAATGCTTGACGATCTTCTTGTAAAGCTTCTCGATATTGTGGCCGTTTAAGGCTGAAACCGGCACCACAGGATGCTGTGGGAAAGCGTTTTTTATGGTTGCTGGGGAAGAATCCGGAAGGTCGATCTTGTTGGCGATTATCAAAACAGGCAATTTTCTTGCTTCAAGATTGCCCAGTATTGTAATGTTAATTTGGTTGAATGGATCAACAGTCGCATCCATTACCAAAATTACACCATCCACATCATCCAGCCATTTGATGGCTTCTATAACCCCTTCCGTGGCCTCCTTAGCCCTTCTCCTACCTTCCTCCTCAGTCAAACCGTAATTCTCCACGAATTCATGAAAATCTACCTTGGTTGCTATGCCTGGCGTGTCCACAATATCCAACGTCAGGGCTGAGCCGTCGCCTTTGATTACGATGTTGGAACTCACCCTGGCCTTTCTCGTCTCATGCGGTATCTCGGACACCGCCCCCATGATCTCGCCGGTCCAGTCCCTGACGATCCTGTTGGCTAAAGTGGTCTTCCCTGCATTTGGAGGGCCGTAAATACCCACCCTGAGATGGCTCTTCTTGAAGACCTTCCTAAGCCATTTCCCGAATGAAAGCTTCCTGATCTTATCGATAAAACCCACGCCTCTTACCTCCTTAGCATCCCATGTGAGCTGTTCTATTCGGAATAGCGTTGTATGTATAAAAATCCTTTTCTGAAATTGAGGATTCTCCTTCAAATTGCTAATTTAGACCCACTACAAACCCCCTCCTCCCTAACTTATTTGTAGAGGTTATGGAAGCTCTCCTTGGATGCCCCTTCATTATTCATAACCATAAGCATAATGATAAATACAAAAACCACATTTCGGTGTAACTGAGTCCATCCATAATATATGGTGCATCCAATGCCTAGACGATCTGAGAACATCGTTATAACCGAGATAGCGCCCTGCGGCTTGATATGCAGCAGATGCGAGTCATTTCTAGCAGAAAAATGCTCCGGCTGCTATACTGAGAACTCAAAAAGGAGGAAAAAATGTCCGGTGCTAGATGGGAAACCCTTTGAAGAAAGTATGATACTGATCGCGTGCATGAAGGAGAAGGGCGTTGAGCAGTGCACCGAATGCGAGGAGTTCAAGACCTGCGAGTTTTACGAGGCAGTGCTGTTGAAGTGTCCTTTCAAAGGACCGGTGTACGACCTAAAGCCAGGGTACGGATATTTGATCAAGGAGAAGAAACCGGATCTCAGTTTCAGGATATTCGGCGATTTTATTAGACATGGAGCCAATGGATTGTGCATATCCAGGCAGCACCCTGATAAGGTGAAGGGGAGGCTTAGGCACGGTGAGGCTGAGATACATTGGTTGACCGGCGTGGAAGGCGAGAAAAACATCGATCCCACGAACCTGGGAATACTAAGCGATGTCGTCATTCGATTCATTGAAAAACACGACAATGCAGTTGTAATTCTGGAGGGTGTAGAGTTACTCATCACGAACAACGACTTCCCGAAGGCTCTGAGGTTGGTGAACCATATCACGGAGCAGGTGATGCAGCATAACGCAAGGTTCATAGTCTCCATAGATGAAAGGACTTTGGATAAGAAGGAAATGGCCCTGCTGGAGAGGGATATGGAGGTCGTGGGGGGGTAGGGGAGCCTATTTTTAAGTTTACAAAACACTTTACCTCAAGGTTTAAATAGTATACAAAATCCAGCACCTCTTTTTATAAATACAACCAACTACATAGTGTTCTATTGCAAATATCAAATACCGGGAGGAATCAAAATGATGAGGAAGCCCATCTCCTTTGCGATTGTGAGCTTGTTTGTAATTGGCGGATTTATTGGTATGTTTTTGATGGTGGCTGAGGAGGTGGAGGGGTCCGGGCCGACTTATGTTAGCGGGATTATAAATACGAACACAACGTGGAATTCCACAGGAAGCCCGTATATTGTAACAGACCATATTTTAGTGGAGCAAAATGTAAATTTCACCATTGAACCTGATGTAGAGGTAAAGTTTGACACCGATAAATACCTCCGTATAGACGGAACATTACACGCTGTGGGTACCGAAGCACTGATGACTAATTTCACCTCAAATGATTCTTCACCAGCACCTGGAGATTGGGGTGGGCTTAGATTTGCAAGTACTAGTGTAGATTCTGTCCTTAAATATTGTAAGATCGAATATGGTGGAGGAAATTATGGTGGAGGTATAAATAATGAGGCTAACGATTTAATAATCAGTAATTGCAGAATTGAAAATAACACAGCACCAGGTCAAGGTGGAGGTATTTTTAACTATGGTTTAATAACACTTGATAACAGTATTATCTCAAGAAATTCTGCGGGTGACAAAGGTGGTGGGATTCGTAACGACGACTCGGCGACCATTATTATCGAGGCCAGTGTTATAACTAAAAACAATTCAACAAACGATCAAGGCGGTGGAATCTTTAACTCGGGTTTTGTATCAATAATGAATTCTACAATCTCTGAGAATACCGTTTCTTCTAGTAATGAGGGAGGTGGAATCTGTAACCGTTATGGCACAATTACCATAGATTTTAGCAATATTTTAGGTAATTCTGCATCTGAAAAGGGAGGAGGAATGTGGCTCTTCGGTCCGGCAACATTAAACAATTGCACAATTTCTGAGAATACAGCATCATACGGGGGTGGAATCTGGTATGGTGGAGACTCGACCCAAGTTACTATAAATAATTCTGAAATATCAAATAACTCTGCAACTTATGGAAGCGGGATCTATAATAACAATGGTGGATTCCTAACCATACATTATAGCAACATAAACAATCCGAACTATAATATTTATATGGGGTGGGAGAGCTTTGGCCCATCTTATGATGTAAATGCACAGAATAATTGGTGGGGAACAACAGATACAGATTTAATAAACCAGAGCATTTTTGATTATTATGATGATTTTAATTTAGGAGAGGTCATTTACAATCCATTTTTATCAGAGCCTAATCCAATCGCACCAGGATTTGGTAACGGCCTTCAAGAAGGCGCCCCATGGCCGATGTTCCGGGGGAATGTGAGGCATACAGCTCTTAGCCCATATGATACGAGTGGGAATCCCGGGGAGTTGAAATGGAGTTTTTCCACTGGGGGCTCAATAAAATCATCACCTGCAATAGATAGTAATGGAACAATTTATATCGGCTCTGATGATTATAATATATATGCAATTAAACTCAATGGTACAAAAAAATGGAACTTCACAACAGGTTATCGTATCTGGTCGTCATCACCTGCCATCGCATCTGATGGAACGATTTATATTGGTTCTCAAGATAATAAATTGTATGCGATCAATCCAGATGGCACTGAGAAATGGAGCTTCACAACAGGAGATTGGGTAGAATCAACAATTACAATTGGATCTGATGGGATCGTTTATTTTGGCTCTAATGATGATAAATTGTATGCAATTTATCCAAACGGTACTCAAAAATGGAGTTTTATTACTGGCAACGATGTAACATCATCACCCGCAATTGGTTCCGATGGTACGATTTATGTTGGCTCTAATGATAATAAATTCTATGCAATCAACCCGAACGGTACTCAAAAATGGAATTATTCAACTGGGGCCAATGTGCGATCATCGCCAGCGATCGGGCTCGATGGCACAATTTATATCGGGGTTATTGATGGTAAATTCTATGCAATCAACCCAAACGGTACTCAGAAGTGGAGTTACACGACAGGAGCCTGGGTGGATTCATCACCTGCAATTGGTACTGATGGTACAATTTACATAGGTTCAACTGATAACAAGTTGTATGCAATTAACCCAAACGGCACTCAAAAATGGAGTTTCGATACTTTCGACGCCGTGCGATCATCACCAGCAATCGGTTCCGATGGAACGATCTATGTGGGTTCAAATGCTAATATATTGTATGCAATCAACCCGAATGGTACTCAGAAATGGAGTTTCAATACTAACAACAATGTGCGATCATCACCAGCAATCGGTTCCGATGGAACCATTTACATGGGCTCGTTAGATGGTAAACTGTATGCTATCGGAACTTCCATTCTAAATCAACCACCCTTTGCGAATGCAGGTCCAGACCAGTATGTTACCGTAAACCAAACAGTATATTTTAACGGTAGTGGCTCGTATGATCCTGATGAAGATATATTAACTTATAATTGGGATTTCGGAGATGGAAATTCAACAGGCTGGCAAAGTGATTGCAATACCTCTCACAGTTATGATTTAGCAGGAGAATATACAGTTACTCTCACTGTAAGTGATGGAGAATTCGAAGATTCAGATACCTGCATGATCAATGTATCACCTGAGGAAATTGACACAGATAACGATGGGATCCCTGACATATTAGATGATGACGATGACAACGACGGTTGGAATGATACGATTGAAACAGAAGTTGGTACGGACCCACTTGATAATAACTCGGTACCATCAGATAATGACGACGATGGAATCCCAGATGCTATTGATAATGACGATGATAATGACGGATATAACGATGATAACGATACATTTCCCTTGGATCCAAATGAATGGGTTGACTCTGATGGCGATGGCACTGGAGACAATGCAGATACAGATGACGACGATGACGGTGTTCCAGATGTCGATGATGATTTTCCATTAGACCCGACAGAGGATACAGATACGGATCGGGATGGAACTGGAAACAATGCAGATACGGACGATGATGATGACGGAGTTCTGGATGTAGATGATGACTTTCCACTGGACTCAGCGGAGGATACGGACACAGATGATGACGGTATAGGTAACAATGCTGACGTCGATGATGACAACGATGGCTATTCAGATGATAGTGATGCCTTTCCCCTGGATCCCAGTGAGTGGATAGATACCGATTCCGACGGTGTCGGTAATAATGCCGATCCTGATGATGATAACGATGGCTACGATGATGCTGTTGATGATTATCCACTCGATTCTACTAGATGGATTGAACTGGCCAACTTGGAAATTTCTGGCATTACCCTATCGAAATACAATCCTTCTGAAGGTGAAGAAGTAACGATCTATATTACAATCCATAATGTTGGGAATGATGTGTGCAATGCCGTTGTTAAGTTCTTCGATGGCGATCCTGATAGCGGAGGAACGCAAATCGGACCTGATCTATTCTTTATAATACCTTCGGATGGTACTGTTACAGCTAACGTCGAATGGACAGCTACAGCAGGGGATCATACTATTTATGCGGTTGTCGAAGACCTCTCAACACATGAGAAAGCAATCGCCTCTTTACATGTATCAGTTGGAGAAAACATACCATCGGTTCTGGTTCTTAAAACGGGGGATACAAATATCTATCTATTTGATCCTGTTCAGTAACGCACTATAT
>CBDUXN010000018.1:0-32455 GCA_965371185.1 uncultured Thermoplasmata archaeon | reverse complement strand
TTTTATCTTTTATTTTTATACAAGTGCAATAATAAACAGGGTTAAGACTTTCGTATTCAATTTTGGTAATATGTTCATCAGCAATTAATGGTAAATTACTTTCATGCAGTTCATTATCTGGTTCTTTTATTTCACCAATAAATTCAATATGTTCATTACCTTCATTATCATATAAAAATTTATTAACATTTTCTGCATGATGTTTGCCTATATTTTGATAAAATAATCCCATCACTTCATCCCTTTCATCCATAGCATTGACAATGGCAACCACTTCATAATAGAATTTAATATCAGGCTGAATGATGTGTTCCCCCCTTTTCTTTCCTGAAAAAAAGTGATATCCTTTCCAAATAAAAAAATGACCATCTACCATCTTTGATGCTATTTCGAATATTAGGTATCCACCGAATCCTATTGTTGTTAAGTGTTCTATTATTATTGAAGTTATTATTGAAGAATATAAATATAACGCCGATAATAGAATGAAAGATAATTGAATTACATCGATTGCTCCAATTATCAATAACGTCTTTTGATATTTCTTTTTCATATTCACCCTTCAATTTTTCTAATTTTTGCAATGATATTTGAAATGCACCTATCAAATCCTGATACGGTTCTCCTTTTGTACTATATGCAAAAGAACCCTTATAAGGGTTTGTCACTTTATGCAAGAGAACCTTGTTGACATATATAAGAAATAAGATATTTGAACTCGACTCAGAGAGTTGAATGAATTTATTCAACTCCTTCAAAAACTTCTAAAGGCACATACTTTTAAAAAATAATAGGGTTATATATGGGCTCTAATCAATTAAAAAGGCCTAATATAGGCTCAAAATTTTCCAGGGTATTTATATCTCCATAATTTTGAAATGAAAAACGTCTTAAATGTCCAAACCCCTCCGACAACCATAAATACCGGCTTCCTCCTTTTCCAAAACCATGCCTGATTACAAAATCATCCATGACACGGTACATGGCAGCATAAGGCTCGAAGGTCTGTTTCTCGATCTACTGGAGACGCCGGAGATCCAACGCCTGCATGGAATACGTCAGCTTGGCCTGGCTTATCTGGTTTTTCCTGGGGCGAACCATACCAGAATGGAGCATTCCATAGGCACATGCTTTGTTGCAGGTAGGCTCGCAGATGCCTTGGGCCTGGACGAAGAGGAAAAGAAGCTCGTTATGGCTGCTGCTATGCTGCATGATATCGGGCACAGCCCCTATTCCCACACCTTGGAGATGGCCCTTCATGGCAGGATGAAAATGGATCATATGGATATAACCAGGGACATCATACTCGGGAAGCGGAAAATACTGGCCGAAGAATCCGAGTCTCGAAAAAGCCAGGACATCCCAGGCCTCCTGGAAAAGCACGGTCTTCAGCCCAAAGATGTGGCAAGGCTCATTTCCGGCGTTTCCAAGGACGATGCGTCGCCGAAAATAGACGATTTTCAGAGCCAGAAAGATCAGGTTTTTTTCAATGAGAAAAGGTACTTGGCTCAGATGATTCACGGCTGCATAGACGCAGACCAGATTGACTACCTTCTAAGGGATTCGCATTACACGGGGGTGGCACACGGTACAATAGACACGGATAGATTGATTCAAACTGTGGAGATATTCAACAACGATTTGGTGGTGCACAGGCGAGGGGTGCCTGCTGTGGAAGGCATGCTTGTAGCCCGCGCTTTAATGTACACATCCGTTTACTTCCACAAAACCGTGCGCATAGCCGAGTTGATGCTCGCCAGGGCTGTGGAACTGCTGGATGAATCCATGGTCGACGTACATGAGATGATCGACTCCGAGCTCATGGCAAAATTGAAATCGCAAGGTGGTTTTTCCAAGGAAATTGCCCTGATGCTCAAATATAGGAACCTGTTCAAACGAGCCTTGGTCATCTCGAAGGGAAAGGCCCATGAAAGTGAAATGGAGGTAATTAGCTCGCTCAGGGAGCCAAGAAACAGAACGAGAACAGAGGAAGAGATCTGTCGAAGGGTTGGAATACCGGGAGCTTATGTCATCATAGATGTTCCTGAGAGGGAGCTGCAGATCACCGAGCCGAGAATAAAGGCCACGAACGTCAAGATACTGGATGATGATAGATTGAAACCACTTTCCAAGCTCAGCCCTCTGGCCAAGGCCCTTGAGGTCAGGGATGTGTACGACTGGGAAATCATGGTTTTTGCTGCCCCGAAACATATGGACAAGGTTGAGAAGGTGGCAAAAAAGGTGCTGTTCGGCTGAGCATTTGCTAAATACATCAAGGTGTAGTGAATGAAGTTCTATTTTGAGTCCTATGGATGCACCATGAATCAAGGCGAGGCAAGGATCATGCAGGACACACTCAAAGAAAAAGGCCACAGCATCGCAGGTGATATTGCAGATTCGGATATTTTGGTACTAGTGACATGTACAGTAATAGAAACCACAGAGCTGAGAATGAAGAGACGGTTGGATGTATTTTCCAAAACCAGAAAGCCTGTGATCGTTGCTGGTTGTATGGCCTCGGTGCAGAGGGAACAGATTCTATCCTTAAACCCGAATGCCAACATCCTAATTCCCCAGGCCTTGAACGATATCAGCAAAATCGCGGATAGGCTTCAAAAAGAAGGAGTAAAGAGCGAGGGCATAGTTTCCGAATCGGAACCAGAACCCAAGAAAACCACGGATGCAATAATACCCATATCAAGCGGCTGCCTGGGCAGTTGCACGTACTGTATAACAAGGATAGCCAGGGGTGAGCTGAAAAGCTGTCCCCCAGAGATGCTGATGAAGGGTGTTGGCAAAGCCCTAGAAGAAGGATACAAGGAGATAAGACTCACTTCCCAGGACAATGCAGCCTACGGCGCAGACATCAATTCTAACCTACCATACCTCCTCAAGAAAATAGAGGAACTGAGCGGAGAGTTCAGGGTTAGGGTGGGCATGATGAACCCCGAAAACGTAATGCCCATTTTGGAGGATATCATAGATGCATACGGAGATAAACGCATTTACAAGTTTTTACATATTCCAGTCCAGAGCGGCAGCGAGAGCATAATGAAAAAAATGGGAAGGAAATACACGATACATGAATTTTTCAAGGTTGTGACACGTTTCAGAGAGGCATTTTCAGATATCACGATTTCAACAGATGTAATAGTTGGCTTTCCTGGAGAGAGCGATGCCGATTTCATGAAGACTAAAGAGCTCATCCAAAATCTCAGGCCCGATATACTCAACATCACGAGGTTTTCCCCTAGGCCGAAGACGGAAGCCAGGGACATGGAAAACAAGGTTCCAAGCAGAATCGCGAAGGATAGGTCAAGAGAACTGACAAAGATCCATGCAAATATATCCCGTGATATCAATGAGGGTTTTGTGGGCAGGAAAGAACGCATCCTGATCACAGAACATGGCAAGAACAACACAATGGTTGGAAGAACCGATGCATACAAGCCTGTCGTCCTGGAGGATGCAGTGGAGCTGAGCAAGTTCGTGTATGTGGAGATAACTGGAGCCAGCGAGATTTATCTAAAAGGAAAGGGTTTGTGATCCAGCCGTGAAATCAGGTATCAGGCGTTCTTTTATCTTGTTTTCTTTTCTCTCCAATAGCTTTCCCACACTCGAAAATATCCTTTAAAAGACCTTTCATTGCAGCATCATTATTGACCTTTGATAAAATTTTGTTTTTCTTGTAGGCTACCCAATCAAAATCATCTTTATATTGATTTTTGCTCAACTTCATGCCCAGGCTGAACATTTCCTGAGCCAATTCTACATCTCGGGCAGTTACTTCCTTTGGTTCGGATCCCATTTTCAGGCCACCTCGCTTGCGGATTTTATTCGATTTTAGGGAGGTTAACAGAAGTATATAAGGATTTAGAACTGAGATTCTATTGTGAAAGTCTGCCTTGATTATCAATTCTGACATTTGATGCTGCACCACATACAGGAGCATACCTTTTATGGCTTGACCTCAGGGATTGGATTCCAAAAGTGATAATCATGCGATAACTATCGCTTGGAACGGTATGGTTTGACCGTATCTTTCTTCTGGCTCATTGCTCTCACCACCATAGCTGCCTGTTAGAACCATTATCGAACCAAAAACATCTCCAGCCTTGGCTGATTGCATATCGAAAGGTCCAAATACCAGGGACACCGGCTCACCGCCTCGGAAATAATCTTCATCCTCTGGCGCGGGAATTCTATACCATGTGCCATCAGATGTGGTGCCGACAGGCTCGCCAAAATCCGTGCCATTCTGGACTATACTTATATCCTTATTGGATGCTGAGCCGCCGATTTGAAGAAGCCTGATCTTCGAATTACCGTCGATATAAACATCCTCGTAATAGTGGTTGATCACATTGATATGCAGGTAACAGTCATCTCCAATGTCCTCTTCTTGAATATAAACGGCGAGATGATAAGTTGTGGAAGGCGTGGGAGGATCGTCTGTTGTGTAATAGAATTTCCTAAAATCCAAACTTTCCGGGCCCAAATAAGCCCATATGGTATCGTTGAAGGAGCCATTGCCACCAGCAACATCCTTAATAACGGTCATTTTTATGGATTTAGTTGTTACATGCCCATCATAGTCACTTGCTTTGATGACAAGGAGATAGACACCATCTTTTGAAGGAGTGGAGCCGTTCGTTTCGAACAATCCTCCACTTGGTATCTTATCCTCAGGCCAAAACGTGGTTTCAATGTTGCCACCATCATCGTAGAATTTTTGCTCGGGCGCGACTGTGATATCCGAGAGGTTGAGGTCATCATTAAGATCCACCACAACAGTCCTTATTGTAAAGTCCTGCCCCACCTCCACACTATTGGGCTCTATGATTATAAACTCGAAGATCGGTCTAGAGGATTCCATTACAGTCATACGCAATCTTCCCATGTCTATCTTACCTTTCATGTCCTTAGCAACTATCGTTACCTCGTAATTTCCTGCTCCATTTGATATCGAAAGTTCTGCCTCGAAGATACCGTTACCGTCCTCATCTTCCATTAAAAGCTCCCCAAGGCTCGAATTTAACTGGGACGCATTAAAACTAACTTCATCTACGTCATCGTAACCGTTGGGATCGATAACCTTGGCACATATGGTAACCTTGCTGCCGTTTACAGCAGGCACAGGATGGTGCCACCTCTCCATGATCAACGGTGGTGCATTCAATCCTGAGCCAGATAACTTGGATTTCATGACCAGCGTGTTCGTTTTCGTGTCTACAATTGAAATCTGTAAATAATCGTCTGAGGCAATGCCTTTATAAAAGTAGTTCCATTTCTCCCCAGGTTCCCAATCTTTATCGCCTTCGATGCCATAAAAGGGATTGTCCTCATCTGAACCCTGTGTTTTCAATTCTTTGATCTCATCGTCGTTCCTGGTTATGTAGATATTCGTGTAATCGCCTTTCAAACTCTCTCCTCCCAAATGCGTTACGTTGATCTCCCCTCCATCTTCAACCAATTCCAGTACTGGTTCGAAATCAGCGTACACCCCTTCATCCGGGGTGGGCAGTGCCCAGACCATGAGAAACACACCTGCAAATAGCACCACCGTCATAGTTAATATCATCATGTCACCTAGTATCTCCGTAACTCCCTCTTCATCGAACCATATCTTTCTAACAGCGATCTTTTCTTTCATATCACAACCTCCCAACATTGCTAAGATTTATCATGGTATTCTATGAAAAAAGCGATATATATATCTGGTGTGGTTATAACCAAATCCCACACCAATTTCACTGGTTCGACTTATGAACAGGTTCCGACAGCAAAATGGAAAATTTTGGCGCGAATTTTTGCTATTTTTAGCCCCTCATATTTATAAGTTAGGTGGTTATAACCCTCCTTCACACCAAATCAACATGGTTAGGAATGGAGTGAAAAGAAACGAGAAGCATTCAACGCATCATTGGTATCTTGATGCCGCTCTTCTTAGCTATCTCAATCGCCTTTTCATATCCGGCGTCAGCATGCCGTACTATGCCGATGCCAGGATCGGTTGTGAATACCCTTTCTATACGTTCCTCAGCCTCTTTTGTTCCGTCAGCTACAACCACCATACCCGCGTGGGTTGAAAGCCCAATACCCACGCCGCCGCCGTTGTGGACGGAGATGGAATCTGCTCCTGCAGCACAGTTCAATAAAGCATTCAGCAATGGCCAGTCCGCAACAGCGTCCGTGCCGTCCCTCATACCCTCTGTTTCCCTGTTAGGTGATGCCACAGAGCCGCAATCAAGATGATCCCGGGTTATAGCAATTGGTGCCTTGAGTTCCTTATTTCCAACCATACCGTTGATGATCTTGGCGAATCTTGCCCTCTCCCCGTACCCAAGCCAACAGACCCTTGCAGGCAATCCCTCCCAAGGCAGATGTTCCTCCGCGAGTTTTATCCAGTTAACAAGCTGTTCGTTGTCTGAGAATTCTTTTATTACAACCTCGTCCGTTTTCAATATATCCTCAGGTTCCCCAGACAGAGCAAGCCATCTGAAAGGGCCTCTACCATCGCAGAACATGGGTCTGATGTATTCGAGAACGAAACCCGGGTAGTCGAATGCATTTTCAACGCCTGCTTTCTTTGCCTGTCCTCGAAGATTGTTACCGTAATCGAATGCTATAGCGCCGTTCTTTTTGAGCCCCAATATCGCCCTGACATGCCTTGCCATGCTCTTGAAAGACAGGTCCACATATTTCTTTGGATTATTCTTTCTCAGCTCAAGTGCCTCTTCATAACTCATTCCACCTGGGACATAACCGTTCAGCTCGTCATGGGCAGAGGTTTGATCTGTCACGACGTCGGGCACTAAACCCTTATTAACGAGCTCAGGGTGTGTATCCGAGGTATTTCCTACTAGACCGACGGATTTTGCCACTCCTTCATCTTTCGCATTCTTCACTATTTCCAAAGCCTCATCCAGGTCTTCCACCACCTCATCACAGAAACCTGCTTTTAACCTTCTCTCGATTCTATTCCTGTCCACTTCCACAACCAAGGCCACACCACCGTTCATCGTTATGGCAAGAGGCTGCGCACCTCCCATTCCGCCAAGCCCACCTGACAGCACGAACTTGCCTTTCAGCGTGCCGTCGAAATGTTTTTTTGCACAAGCTGCAAAGGTTTCATATGTGCCCTGAATAATTCCCTGCGTGCCGATATAGCACCACGAACCTGCGGTCATTTGGCCGTACATCATTAGGCCTTGCTTTTCAAGTTCATTGAAAATTTCCCAGTTCGACCAGGCAGGCACGAGGTTTGAGTTCGCGATTAGCACCCTGGGTGAATTTTTAAAAGTTCTAAAGATGCCCACGGGTTTACCTGATTGTATGAGCAGTGTTTCATCGGAGCCTAGGTTTTTGAGGCTCTCAACGATCTTTTCATAGCAATCCCAGTTTCTGGCTGCCTTGCCCGTGCCCCCGTAAACGATGAGCTCGGTCGGCTTCTCAGCATTCTCCAGATTATTTTGCAGCATCCTCAGAAATGCTTCCTGCCTCCATCCTTTGCATGAAATTTCTGTGCCTCTATCAGCCTTGATCTCTTTTGGCATGAAAATCCCCCTTCCTAAAGAGAGTTTGGAGTTATAATCCTTTTTCCCAGCTCAGGATCTTGAAGATTTTATTAATTCTTACATTGTTTCTTAGTTATCAGGGTGGGAGGAGAGGTGGGCTTAATCCGAAATCATAAAACATAAAAAAAGAGGATGCCGGTTAAACCAGCATCCTTTAAGGGGGGAGGGTTATCCTAAATTTAGCATATGGAATAGGTGAATTACACTGAATGTTCCCATCCTAGTGTTGCCCAGAGTGCTCAATGGGGTTCCCCACTGACAAGGCTGTTCTTCCGCTATCCTATTTTTTGAGGTATTCGACCTCGAATTCCTTTGCCGCGGTCAAGGCCTGCTCAGCTTCCTGCATCTTCTTGATCTTGTCCATAACCAGTTCCACCCGGCTATAGACCAAATCCCGGATCGCTGCGCGAATGGCCTCAGACCTCGACGGGAAGTCATCTACTTCCACAAGGAAGTCCAAAGCACTGACGAACTTGCTAGGCACTCGAATCGTGATCTTCTCTGTCTCAGGTTTCATTGTGTCCCTGTCCTCAATGATAGGTCATTCTGACCTTTTTTGACTTACACTTGTCGGACAAATAGGGTAATGCGGTGAGTCTATATATAATTTTTGATGGAGATATTTTGATGAGGGGAACGCTCATTATTAGACCATAATAGTCCAATTTCTTTACCAACATCTTTATTATCGCCAAATCCATTCCAGAGGAAAAGAGGGAGTTTTATGGTATCCTTAGAAATAGAGAAGCCATCGACTTGGAACATGGCAAGGAAGATGGGAATTATTGCTGTGATCTTTTTAATCGTTGGGCCGTTTCTGCCTTACGTTATAAGTGAATATAGATTTGGGGATCAAGTAACAGGTGGACATGATTTTACCTACTTTAACTTCGAGTGGGCAGGCTTATTTATGCTCTTACCTATAATATCCGCTTTCCTGATAGTATTTCTGCTCTATTTCAAGTTCGACATATATATTGAAAAAGATACTTCACGCAAGAATATCAAACCCTTCATTCTAATGGCTTGGGGATTTTGGTTCTTCTTAACATATCTAGCCGAAGCGATTCGTATTGGAGAAGAGCAAGAATCTTTCGGCTATACTTTCTCTCAGTTCGCAGGCTACGGATCATGGATGATTGTACTCGGGTTTTTATTAGGGGGTCTTGCAGGCTTCCTCGAATGGCGTTATCCGACCATGACGGGCCCCGCGATCGCCATCCCTAAGAGAGCAAAAGCAGAGCCAGCAGCTCAACCCGCACCTGAAGCTGCAGCACCACAACCTGCAACCCAAGAAGTTACTCCTGTCGAGGCTATAGAACCAACACCTGAGCCGGCTGCTGCACCGGCAGCACCAAAACCAGCAGCAGAACCTGAGCCAGCACCTGCTGCACCTGCCACCACAGGCAAGATGGAAGTGATAACCAGAGAACCTGCAAGCGATGAAGAAAAGGCGTTGATCCGGTGGGCAAGGCATATCAACGTGGACGGACAGACCTTCGAGCAGTGCCTGAAGTGCAAGAATTATGTGTTCATAAGCGCAAAGGATGCAGGTGATGCCATCACCTTCAAATGCCCGGACTGCGGTGGATCGTTCACGCTCAAAAAGTAAAAAATCAAAAAAATAAAAAAAAACAAAAATAGCGAAGAGGTTTTAATTTTCCTCATTCGTTATTTGGCATACGCTTGTTACATCTCTTGTGCCATCAAGAATTTCCTGGACTTTGGCGAGGTGGACTATCAGTCCCACATACTCTTTTCCGTCCTGAGATAAGTAGCGCTGTGCATTATCGAATGCCTCTGCGGAAAGGCTGAGCTTTAGTGCATTGCCATTCCTGCTCTTTCGGACATAACCAATCAATTCAGATTGTACCATACATTATCACCTCCGTTTTGTTTGTTCTGTCATCGGTAAACGGGTGCCAATGACAATATACAGAATGTCTTGGGTTTTATATAAATGAAAGGTGCAGAGGTGAATGAAAGTATTGCTGTAGAAAATCAATTGACCGTTACCCGCAAGGCGAATAACCGCAGCTTCTACACATCATGCAGCCGCAAGAGGCTTCTAATCCTTCACCACAATCTGGACACCGGACAACCATTAGCTGTTCCCCAGTAACCAGTTAAGTTACGAGGATATTTAAATCTGCACTCGAGAGGTTAGTGAAAATATTAAAACGAGAAATTCTGGTTCATGTTTTTAGGGTGGGCGGAGGGGGAATCGGATGGGGGGTAATATATGTATGAATTTGAGTGATCAGGCTTTCCCACCGGCAGCATTCTTTGCCTTCGTTGCCAGGGCATGGGCCTCTCTTATGGGCTCCGGCACCTTGTATTTGCAGAAGCGCTTCACAACCTCCAATGCTGTTTCAAATGTTACTTTGTGTCCCGGGGAGATGTAGATGGGCTTTTTTGTTCCAGGGGAGCTTAACAGTGCGTAGCCCACAACCCTTCCTTCGAACTCCACCTCAGAATAATCATCAACCGATCTTAATTCATGCTTCATGTGCCCGCAGAGCAGCTTTTTCGCAACCCCAATTGTGGGCATGTCCAGTTCGACACCCGCATGAGATGCAATTCCCATTCCATAGGGATGCAGAATGCCGTTGCCATCGATAAGCAATATTGTGGGCTTGACCTTCGATTTTTTCATCAATTTCTTTATAATCGGAAGTTCTCGAAAGGCTAAATATGTTGGAATGTAGGGTATCTCCACTTCACCCTCGATCACTACCTTCCCCAACATATCAAGATCCTCATAATCGTAGATCGCACACGCGCCAATCCCCTTATCGTTGTAGGCCACATCCACCCCAGCTACCGTCTCGATACCATCAAAATCATCATCGAGTTTAACGAGTTCTCTCAGCTTCTTCTGCTCCTCCCTCAATTTTTTTAGCGGATAATTTGATTTGAAGTCATTGAAAAAGACCTCATCAAAATCCACGATGTCGTTGTCCACTACACTAACTCCCTCGCTTTTCAGCCGCTTGATCTTTTTCTCTATCCCGCCTCCAAAGCCGCCCAGCGAGCCGTCGCTCATCACGACCCTATGGCATGGAACGATGGGAGCATATGGATTTGCGTTGAGCATTCTTCCCACAGCCCTGGAAGCCCTTATATCGCCCAGCGCATTTGCCAAAGCACCGTATGTGCTCACCTTTCCCTTTGGGATCTGCTTCACAAGAGAATAGAAGTAATCAACGAATTTCATGGTAGGGAAAGAGGGATTTGGAAATAATAATGTTTGTGAAATAAATTGCCCATTTGAAAGAAATCGGGCACGATGTCCAAAACATTTAAATAGCCCTAAATGTTATATCTAAATATAATATTACTATCATTCAGGTGTAATAATGGGTCGAGTTCAGTGGAAAAGGAAAATACAGAAGCGGGGAGGCTCGCTTCAGGTCACGCTGCCCAACGAGATATGCAGAGCCCTCGAATTGAACGACAAGGATGAAGTGCTTATTTACTGTGAAGAGGATTCACTGGTGATTAGAAAGGAGTCTGACAGCTGCCCTCACTGTTTTGGCACTGGGACCTGCAGGTGCAGCGCCTGTGCTAAAGGACTCACGCTTCTGGAGAGGCCTGTTCTCATCCCTGTGACGTGCAGCGTATGCAACGGCAGTGGAAAGGCGAAGAAGAACGAGGAAAAAAGGTTGGATGAATAGGTTACATCTCAATGGGTTTGATTCGAATGAAAAACATCAAAATCCTATACCACAATATATTTACACCCTGATTTCATTACCTAAAATGGTATAATAAAGGCGGTGAGAATGCCGGAAAAGAGATGCCCAAAATGTGGAAAAACATTCGAAGATAGTTGGAAGCTCTGCGACGAATGCGGAATAGAGTTGGTGGCTCCTGCTGGTGCGATAGCCTCTGCTTCATTTATCTCCAAAATAAGGGGTAAGTTAGGTGGTTTGGACAGGGCCTTGGATTCCAAAATCTCCAGGGCTGTGGACAAGGCCGAGGGCGCAAAGGAGAGCCTGGATGGTATAAGAAAGAAGGCCACAGTAAAGGCAACAGAAGTCACAGAAAAGGCGGGAAAGACGGCCGAGATGTTAGAGAAAAAAAGCTTGGATATCACCAAAAAAATGCGATATGCGGGCTCCGCTGATGCGGTCATCGACACTGTATTAGATCGCCCTCATGCCATACTCATCGCTGTCCTCGTCATAACCGTTATCATAGGTGCCATTGGCATTCCACCAATGATGAACGCCATCAGCGGCGAACTGACGATCTACCTGCCCCAAGACGATGAGGCTGCCAAAATCCTCAACGAAGTCAACGAAGACTGGTCCACCGAGATGATAGTTCTCTTTGTGGAAACCCCAAACAAATTCGATATAACCTATGGTAACGATTACAACATAACACACAAGAATGTGCTGGACGAAATGAGCAAGATCGAGGAGGCATTGGATCCAAACAAGGAGGATTATGGAGGAAGGGACGAGATATCCTTCGTGCTGAGCATTTCCACTTTGATCAAGGAGATACACTCATCTCCAAAAAAAATCGGGGAGGCGGTGGGGGATGAGCTTGGAATATCTCTTATCGGTGGGGAAAACATGCCCGGGGAATATACAATCCCTGATGATCAGGAGGATATCGACCGCATTGTGAACCAGATACCTGAGGACACCCTGAAATTACTGGTTATAGACACGAACGATGATGGCATTTGGGACAGCGCAGGCATCATCATGGGTGTGAGGAGCAAGGACCAAGAGACACTGATGAAAGAGGTTTATAAACTGATTGATGATTATTACATAGATACGAGAGCTGAGAAGGGAGATCACAATCATATCGATGAATGGTGGGAAAGAGTCGAAGCCGGAGAGGTCCACTGTACCATGACCCCCACAGGACCGGTGCCTATGACCGTGGCTTTAACGGAACGGACCTACAAGGAGTTTTCAGTGGTCGTTCCTGCTGCTTTGGGTCTGATCTGCGTCGCGCTCTTCCTGCTGCACAGAACTCCGAAGATCGTTCTGATCTCGTGTATGCCCATCTTCTGTTCCTTGGTGATCACCCTGGGCATAATGGGCCTGACAGGCTGGGAACTTTCACCCCAGGTGATCCTCATCGCACCAATACTTCTCGCCTTAGGTGTTGCCTATGGACTGTACATCGCGAACAGATACTCCGACGAAAGGCAGAATATTAAGGATAAAAAGGAGAGAATGAGGGTGGCGATAAAAACCACGGGCAAGGCGATATTTCTCTCGGCCGTTACTACCGCCGTCGGTTTTTCTTCACTAATGTTCGTGGACATGATACCTTTGAAGATCTTAGGTTTTGGTTTGACCGCGGGCATCATGATCTGCTATGCCGTGACCATGCTAACGGTGCCAAGCCTTGTGATGTTATTGAGTTACGAGAAGAGGGGAAAGATGCGTTCCGCCGAGAAAATCGGCAGGATGCCTATGAGGCATAAAAGGAAGATAGTAGTTGCGGCGATAGTCATTACGATAATTTCCATATCCTTGATCCCATCTATACAGGCGAACATGAACTTCACTGAGATGGCACCCCAGGATGAGCCCACTGTAATAAAGATGGACCAGTATTCTGAAGAATTCGGCGGTGGACAGATGGGCATGGTGCTGGTTCGAGGAAATCCCGCGCCTAAACCTGGAGAACCAGACCAACATCTTAAAGGTAAGGGCTCAATGAAGGACATCGATGTTTTGGATGGTATTGAAAGCATGGAAAACTGGCTCAAGGAAATTAAAGACCCGCCCATAAACGCCCCCATCAGTGTTGTGGATGTCATGAAAATGATCAAAATACCGGACCGCAACAGCACATTTTATGGTTACCTTCCACCACTCGCCCAACAGAGGATCGATGAATTCATGAACACCAGCTTCTGGGATGCGATACACCTTGCAGACGATGAAACATCTTCACCATGGGGTATATGGTACGGGAAAAGCAAGCAGGATTCTATAATCAACATTTTCTACAATAGCATCAGCACCGAGATGAGGGGATTTCTGGTCAATATAGATTATTCCAAAGCCCTTGTTTACATCGACATGCCTTCAATGGACGCGGTGAAGATGGAGGCCGCGGTGGACCAGGTAAACGAGGTGACGGAAGAGCATCCTGTAGGTGCTGGAACAACCACTTCCCATTTGACAGGCTTTGCAGCGATCCTCGTGGCAGTCAACAACTTAATAATGTTCAACAGTATGCTCAGCTTGTTTATAGCCTTGATAGTGGTGTTCTTCGTTCTGATCATCATTTTTCGCTCATTGAGATACGCTGCATTGACGATGATACCTGTTTGTATGGTGGTCGCATGGATACCATTGACGCTCGGTGTCACAGGCATAGACCTGAACCTGATTACAGCGATGATAGGCTCGATATTAGTAGGCATAGGAATCGATTACGGCATACATATGACGGAGCGTATTAAAGAATGCGGTGAGAATCCTAAAGGCATAAAAAAAGCCGTTGAAACATCGGGTTTTACATTCTTCGAAGCAACTATCACAATCGTTGCAGGCCTGCTGTCGATTTTCCTTATCAACGTCCGCTCGATACAGGAGTTCATAACCATGGTCATACTTCTTCTGATATTCAGTATGGTGGGTGCCATGCTTATATTGCCTTCAATCTACGCCTGGCTGAGCGCGGAAAAAGAAGAGAAGGCCGCTTTTAAGAGCGAGGTCGCGGAGGTGGAGCCTGAGTAAGGTCATGAGTGAGAGTTTTTGTGTAAGGACAGGATATGTGTCACTCCTTTGCTATATCGGGTTTAGACACTCGATAACAAAGAGATGACAAAGGATGATAGTAAGACGAGGAGAAATATATTTGGATGGGAGCCATGTTGAGGCTCTCAAGGATGAGCCAAATTTGACATCTTCATGGTTAAACGAAAACGGGTGGGTGGAGGGGGATCGGATGGTAGGCAAGATAAATGGCGGGACTATGATTAAAAAAATATCCTTCGAAATGCAACGGTCAACTACTCAGGTTCGACCTCTGTAACCTCGGTGACAGTTTCTGCAACTGGCTTTGGTTTAACCTTCATCTTCATGACTTTTTTCTTCTTTGGGAATGGCCTTTTAACAGGTCTGGGGCCTTTAATCTGACGCAAACCCCTCTTGCATTCGATATTTGCCAGGAAGTCGTCCCTTGGAATCGTATCCTGGATCTCCTCCCAGCACTTGCCCTGGCGATCGCATATCAGGCATGACCTGACCAGTAACGTCCTGAGGTTCAGCTTCGTTACCGCGTCCACCCGCACAATGGTGTCGCCGTAAACACCGCCAGGCACCTTCTTTGGGTACTCAACGAGTTTCGGTTTCTTCATCTTCAGGGCACTTGGCAGCCCTTCTTTCTCCTCTTCGATTGGCTCCGCCTCTACAATCTCGGCCTCCACAACGAGAGGCTCGGCTTCAACCACATTCATTTCAGCCTGAGCAGGTTCTGCGCTTGTAACCGTGGCAGCCTGTGGAGCTTGTGCAACGGTGGCTTGAGGTATTGATGTGAATTGGGCCTGTGTTGAAGATTGCGGGGCTGGGGTTCTTGAAGGATAAGCGGCGACCAGGAGTACGATTATAAGGATTATCATGACCATGGAGCCAATGATTATCCAGTTTTGCTTGCTGATGTCAAAACCAAAATCATCGTATATGTCCGGGATCATGATTAACGCCAAAAGCCATGCGATGAACGCCAAAGAAATTACCAAAATTATTATTGGAGAAACCAGCCTCTTCTTTTGTTGTGCAGTCTGACCTGCCTCTCCTTCCGCCATGAGCTCACCATATGTCACACAGAAATCGACGCCATAACATCATTTCAAGGTGGTAAATGTTCCGTCAGGTTGGGGATACATCTGTCAATATATAATGTTTTTGATTTTAGAGCCACCGTTTTTTGGCGGTACTGGAGGAACAACGTGGGCCTAAGAACGACATCGATTTTTCTAATCATTTGTTCAATTCCCTACCCACCTTCTCCTCCACGCTTTTTATCTTCCTTTCCAAGGCATTGGTCACGCCCTTTCTGTCATCGATTTTTATGGAGGTTGATACCCTTTCTGTATCTTCGAGTACAGCCATATGGCATTTTTTGATGAGCTCCATCACCTCATCCCATGAACCTTCGACAACAGTGCCCATTGGATTGATTCTGTAGGGAAGGCCGCTTTTATCAATAAGATCCAGGCTCCTTGAAACATACTTACTCAGGCTTACATCCTTGCCTATTGGATAGATTGAAAACTCAGCCAGCATGGTTCTTTTCACCTCGTTTCTACATGGAGTTTATGCTTAAAAAACTTGGGATTTACCTTAATTCAAAGGAATTACATATTCGTGCGAGGAAGGAATTCATTGGCAAAATATCTGTATGTTTTTCCCCGTCTTTCGGCTCTTATATGTCCTGAATCCATCATCTGAGTTAGATGGTAACTCACGACCTGCTGGCTCGTGTTCAAGGACAGCGAAATATCCCTCTGGGTTAGCCCGTGGATGTTAACGATCAATGTAATTATACGGCCCTGTGTTGAATCCAGCCCGAAACCGTTTACCCTGGGGACTTTCACTTCAACAGGGTAAAAGCGCTTGTAGATCCCGTCCCGCATGGATTTTATATATTTATGCTCTTCTAAAGTTTTGAGATGGTATGCAAGGACACCGTTGTTCAGCTGCAGCTCATTTTTGATGCAGTTGTAGTGGTCCCCTGGATGCTCCATGATATATAGATAAATCATGCTTCTGGTGTGCTGGTCTAGTACCTCTTCCTTCTTCAACCTCGAGTAAAGAGGAAAGAATAATGGAATAAACCTGTAATTGCCAACCTCCGTTCCTCCCGCCAAGAGAAGGGATGGGAGGGCGATCCCAGTGGCTACGGCGATAATGGCTACAGCCCAAAGGTTGTTATCGGTTGCTACGGGGGGATTAGGGAGCGTAGTTATTGTTGCGGTGTCGAGCCAAGTCACTTTCCAACCGTGTAAAACCGGGGTTGCAGAGCCGTCACCGATGAATGTTGCTTGAAGTTTGATTGTGGGGTGGGTGATATTGTCTATGGATGAGAGATCGACGATCATACCTTTCAGGCTTTCATATCCAGGGATCGTTTCATTTGTCTCGCCATCTAAAATCGAGACATAAAGAGAGTTGCCAATTTCGGCCTCTGTTTTGTCGATAATCAGATCTTTCCAGGATTGACCCGGGGGTAAAGGAATTTTTATAGATACAATGTTTCCCCTTTCTGTGATTGAAGGCTGGCTAACTGCGTACATTATGCTCACGTCATATCCATTAACAGGCCCATTGTACCACATCTTATAAATCCCGTCATCGCCTTTGATCACATTTGGGTAGGCTGTCTGAGCTTCCTCTTTTTCACCTACCACTCCTGGCTCTATTACAACACCATACTTAGTCCAGTTCATCTCATCGTAGCCGGTCGCATAGAATATCTTGTAACCTGTTTCGTTGTCATGCCCAGAATACCACATCTTGTAGGTGCCATCGTCCTCTTTTACCACGGCAGCACCGCTGACATGCTTGTCATCCAGCTGACCCGGGCTCCCTACATCAAGCACTAGACCATGATTTGTCCAGCTTATACCATCTGTTGATGTAGCATAATAAATCCTCCAATGGTCACCGAAACAATTCTGATACCACATTTTGTATACGGCTCCATCCTTTATAACGGTATTGGGACGGACCCCTTCTTCCGAAAGAACCACACCATATTTTGTCCAGTTGATGCCGTCAAGAGAAGTAGCATACATTAGCCTGTCACAAATGCTGTCGTTGCCCGAATACCACATCTTGTACATTCCGCCATCTTTTATCACCTTCGGAACATCCACATGGGTATCATCCGGGTCCCCGGGAAACCCCAGATCCACCACAGGATTAAACGGGCTCTTTATCCAGTTGACCCCATCGATCGATGTGGCGTGCAATATCCTGACATTCCTTCCGTTCCAGCCCGCATACCACATCTTGTATATTCCCTCGTCTATAATTACATTAGCATTTTTTGCAAAGCAGAAATCATAATAACCTCTGTTTTCCACAGCCACCCCTTTTTTGATCCAACTTGTTTCATCATCCTTAGAAAGGAGGGTTACACATCCATTATCTACCGTTACATTGTCACAAACTTCTATCCCTACCTCGTCCTCAAAGTTGTCACTCCAGCTTCCACTGCCCTCTTCATTTATAATTACGGGGGCTGCGGTGGCTTGGCTTATTAAAACTAACTCAACTATAACCAGGAACCATACTGTCCACGATTTTGGGATTCCAAATCTTTGTCGATGTTTCTTTTCTTTTGCTAACTCACTACCCCTTATTCTCATGTTCCACTCCCGCCTTAATCGTCGCTTCCCCCATAGTTATATAAATGTGACTACCAGTATAAATATTATTTCTTTACTTTTTATATATTTCTTATATTTCATATTTAAGGTTTTTTGTACGTTTTTTGTAAGTAGGCATATTGCCTTGCTAGATTGTCAAAATGTTAGCACAATCGTCAAAACATTTTGGTAAATGTTGGAGGTAGTATAACTTAGCCAATAATGTGAGACTGCCGAATTTACCTTTGATTATATTGAATAGGTGATGAAGGTAATAGCCATTTAATGTTTTATGGCTTGCTTAACCCCAACTATCTGCTCCCATCCTGAGTATAAGGACAACCTCAACCTCACCACCATCATCATCACTTATAATTACAGTAACGGTATAGCTACTAGATGTGAAATAAGCATGGATCTCTCTATCCATGGCTGTAAACGGAAACGTGCCATCATTGGAGTATGTGTTAGGTCCTGCATAGTAACCGTCACCGAAATCCCAGAAGAAGGTAAGGTCATCAGCTCCTGGGTCCGTGGCTGTTGCATCAAAGATTATATCGTGACCAACAAAGCAGTCAATAAAATTAACATTCCAAACATAGTTATCCAAGAGGATCGGCACATGATGTTCCAATATCTCCTGACCATCGTAGGCAGTTGGATGAGCGTGGATATCGTGGAAGCTTAGTATAATCCTGATGGTTATCCCTATGGAATCCCCAGACGGTGGATCGGTCGGAAATAAATGAACAGATGCCCAATACCACTTTGTCATATCGCACTTTACGTCAAATATTGTTTGAATTTGTGGATTTTGATCATCCAAAGGAGCTATGAGTTCAATAAAACCAATTTGGATTTCACCCTCGTAAAGGTACATTTGCGCTACACTCCATCCTATGCCTTCAATCTCCAAGGTGAAATCGACATACATGTACGCTTCGATAACGCCTAGGATTGGAGGAAGATTGTGGACGGTGACAGTGAGCGTATCTGAATCGGTCCCACCGTCATCATCGGTTACTGTTAAGGTGACCGTGTAAACACCATCGTCGGCGTAAGCATGTATCGGTTCGAGTGTTCCAGTATCATCTATATTGCCATCTCCAAAGTCCCAGACGATCGTATGTGTATCCAAAAATCCTGGATCTGTGAAGGCTCCAAGGAACATAAAGTCTGTACCTTCTTCGAGATCTACATCCATACCTGCATACACAGTTGGTGCGACATTATACACTGTTACTGTGAGGGTGTCGTATCCAACTCCTCCATCGTCATCAGTTACGGTTAGTGTGATCGTAAAGATTCCATCATCGCCATAAACATGGGTTGGAGTTAATGTGCCAGTAACGGGAGCTGAACCATCGCCGAAGTCCCATTCGATCGTGTGTGTATCAAGCCATCCCTGATCGAAAAATGATCCTCTAAATTGGACTGTATCCCCTTCATAAATCAATTTAGTATTTTCAAAGTAATGTTTTCCCAAATCTCTCCCAATAGTTAAGTCCAAGTCACCATCATTGTCCAAATCAGAGAATGTCGGATTCGGTCTAGTCCACCAAGAGATAAGGACGCCAGAGAATGCATCGGGAACCAGCTCCCAAACAGCACTTGTTGTTGTACCAATATTTTCATAATATACAAGCTCTGAGTACTCCTCTGGTGGAACACAATCATCGCATCCGAAAGTCAAATCCAGATCACCATCGTTGTCTAAATCTGCAAGGCTTGGGGTACTATATTTGGCTTCATTGATGTTAAAACCATCAGAGTCTTTAAGATATCCTTGAATTTCGAAATTTGGACATTTCCATGTGAGACCAGTCTTGAAACCAATGTTTTCATAATAGTTCAACCACCCATCATGTTCACCGATAATCATATCTAGATCACCATCATCGTCTAGGTCTCCGAGTGTTGGGGCGCTATGATCAAAATACCCTCCGACATCGATAATATTATCGTAAGAATCTATTAAGTACCCCCGATTCGTCCATGTAGGTTTAAAAACCGTACCAGTATTTTCAAAATATCTAATTCTTCCATAAAATTCCCCGAAAAGGAGATCATAATCACCATCGAAATCCATGTCTCCGAACGTGGGTCTTGTCCAACCCCACCCCCAAATACCTGAGAACATTTCTGTATCTGGAGTCCATTCTGGATTCGTTTCTGTACCTGTATTTTCGAAATAAGCAAAGGCTGCGCACAGGAAGGGGGGTGGAGGGCCATAGAATTCCCCACCCCCTCCAAATGTCAGGTCCAGATCTCCATCATTGTCCAAATCTGCATAGGCAGGGGCCCACCCGGAATGTACTGCCCCTGTTCCAGCAAGGATTGAATCATCCTGAGACCATTCAGGTGAACCGATTGTTGTACCCGATAATGTCCTTACAAATGGAGCAACATTGGATACTGTTACAGTAAGTGTATCGACACCAATACCACCATCGTCATCCGTTACTGTAAGTGTTACTGTATAAACACCGTTGTCACCGTATTTGTGGATTGGAGTTAATGTGCCAGTAACTGGAGTTGAACCATCCCCGAAATTCCATTCGAATGTGTGTGTGTCATCTGCTCCAGAATCTGAGAAACTTCCAGTGAAAAGGACCGTGTCCCCTTCGTTAACGGTTTGGTCTGAACCAGCATTTACAGTTGGAGCTACATTATTTACTGTGACTATTAAAGTATCAGAGCCAACACCTCCATCATCATCTGTTACTGTGAGAGTAACTGTATATATTCCATTATCATCGTAAGTATAAGTTGGTGTTTCCCCGCTATCTGTTCCTCCATCTCCAAAATCCCATTCCCAGCTCATAATGATGCCATCAGAGTCATAAGAACCAGAACCATCAAAATAGACAGTTGAACCTTCATCAACAGTTTGATCATCACCTGCATCAGCTATTGGCAATGAGTTACCAAAAGGTGCATAGAGACTGAAATGAGTTGTTTCTCCCCAAACCACGTTATTTACTGTGTCAACACCCCCAGGGAGTACATCCCACCCAGACCCACTCCACCAATACAATCTAAGTGTGGATTCGTCAAACCCTACGGGTAAATCCGAATCATCATAGTACACATATATGGTAACACTGTAGATAACCCCAGGTTGATCAAGGTTTTGTGAGGCATCAATCTCAAGGAATAGTCCAATATCAGTTGCCCCAGCATCCTGTTCTGGATTAACGGAATATTCTACAACACTTATGCATGCATCATATACATCTTCGCTGGTTTGAATATCCAGTCTTACTCCAATTTCAGGCCGATAGTCCACGTTCTTCGGGGCCCCTGCCCAAAAATCGACATCAACTTTCGTTTCAGCCTCTTCACCGCTTCCATCTGATGTAAAAACATAACAAGCTCTGTTTTCATATTCAATACTGTTACCTGTTAGATCTTCAATGTATATATTTACGGTATACATTCCATCTTCGGGTAGATCATTTGTATCTAATGTTCCTTGATATAAATCTCCAGTTATATGAGTTAGTGTTATTGTATGCACTGGTGTAGAACCATCGGGCTCCATAATTCTTGCCTCTACATTCGATATTCCTGAATCATATACCTCTGCAGAAATTGTGGTGGTATCCCCAGTGGTTAGAACATCTGGATCTACACTAACCGTGCCAATTGTTGGAATCGTATTGTCAATTGTGAATACTCCATCGGATTCGTCTTCTGTGAATGACGAGCTATCCGTTGCCCTCACTTTAATCATATAATTTGTTCCATCCGAATGTTGTGTGGTATCCCAATCATATTCTCCATCGTCATATTCATTTAACACTAGGGGATTCCAACTTGTACCACCATTTTCACTGTAATATATGTTGATAGAAAGCGTTTCACCCTCGATATCTGTGGCAATCCATTCTATTTTATGGGTACCAGCCCATAGCTCACCCCCATTCGGAGCAATCACAGTGACTGAAGGTGGATCATTTACAGGTGTTGCAGAAATTATGAACATATCCGTATCCGTATTACTATCATCATCAGTGACCTGAATGGTAACTTCACTGCTTCCATCCCAATTAGGTTGGGGGTAAATATCTATATAGTTATTTCCATCAATACTTACTCCACACTCTGGATCGGTATTCCCAACTATGGAATAACTAAGAGGATCGCCATCATAATCCACAGAAAAGTCATCAAGATTAAACGCATCTTCAATATGCTGATCCTCGTCAAGCGTTTGATCCGGTAGATTGGTTATATGTGGGTGTTTATAAAAATTACCAATATTACTCACTTCATAATCTACGACTAACACCTTGTTATCCCGATAATAATAAATTGGCGTAACTTGGTATTCATCCGTCGTCCCAGCACCTTCAAATGCACTATCATATCCCCATTGAGTATTTATTGTTGTGCTTGTATCGTGTTTTATTTTCTCTGTTTCAATTGTTTTTCCACCATAAGTCCCAGAAAGTGATACTCCGAAATACTCGCCTGATGCCCCGACCGATTTAGATTTTGTCACAGTATTTTCAATCGTGGAACTAGTATAGATTCCTAATTCAAATGGTCCTTGCCCATCTTGTGTAATAGTATATGTTGCTGTCACATCTAAAAGAGGATTTCCATCGTCGTCGACTGTTCGTTCATAACTAAATATGTCACCAACCGAATGTGTATTGATTGGTACATATCCCTCGTCACACATTGTATCCACGTCCCATGGGTGAATATTTTGCCAATTGAGCAGACTGGGGACAGTAACTAGAAAATAATCATCTTCTGGGGTACTAATGATTGGGTATTCCCAAGTCGTCCATTTTCTTCCGAGAATTAAATACCAATCTTGACTTTGAGCTTTAAAACCAACAGAATAACTCGTTCTTATTGTGTACTCCTCCTTTGTCTTCCATTCCTCACCGTATTTAGCTTCAACTTTAGCTTTAAATCCAGCGAATTTCACTCCTGCTCCTGCGCTAACTGTCCAACCTGTAATCGTGGTAAAACCTGTAGTTTCACTTTCAGATATCGATTCAGTCCATTTAGCCAATCCTCTGCTTGGACTTTCAAAACCGTTTGTATAGGGGGGGGTATTTAATTCTACCATTACATCATATTTAAATTCTGTGGAAACTTCGGATGTTGGTTCTCCCAGAATAATCCCATCACCACTAAAATCTCCACATTCGATATCTAAACAATTCCATCCCGCTTCAAACCAATTACTTGGATATATGTCATTATATTCGATAGGATCCCAAGTCTGAATGTATTCAGGACCTGAAGAATCAGACAATAAAGATAATTCAACATCAGCATCCATATCAAAATCTCCAACCGATATTGCACGGTAATTAATATCAACATTGTGAGGAGGTTCATCCCAGTCATGAACTACAGATCCATCAGCTTCAATAATTTTTATATCATTAAAATTGTATCCATCATATATACCCAAAATGGCAATTTCATCATAACCATCCAAATCAAAATCTCCACATGCAATATCTAGTCCACCTCCCCCACTATAAAACCATTGGGTGGTAAAGGGTTCAGGATCTAATGGGTCCCATACTTGTATACGTCCATACATATCAATAAGGGCTATCTCAGCTTCACCATCTTTATCAAAATCCCCAGTTGATATTCCTACATAATGAATACCATCATGATTTGGTGGTTCACACCAATCTAAAATAATAGCACCATTAGCCTCAACAATTTTAATATCATTAAAATCCATTCCATCAACCCTCCCTAATATCACAATTTCATCTTCATGATCGGAGTCAAAATTACCACATGCGATATCTCTGCACATCCATCCACCTACTCCAAACCACTGAGTTGGATATTGGGCATTCCAATCCCATGGATCATAAACTTGAATATAGTTGTTAATGTCGTCGAGTATAACCATTTCCGCATCCCCATCATAATCAAAATCGCCTGTTGTTACTCGCGCATAATCCCTCCCACCATGAGCGGTCTCACCCCATCCATACAACCAAGATCCATCTGGTTCGAGTAGTTTAACATCATCAGCAAAACCATCTCCATATTCATTATTACCTAATATTAATATCTCATCCTCAGCAATCAAAGTCCTATCACCTTCCAATGGATCACTCGGATCCCCATCCGCACTCACATTCTCCGGCACCACTACCGATAGCATCACGAAAACCGTAGCGATCATCATAAAGCTCAAAGACACGCTCAAAAATTTCCTTGATATTGTTTTACTTTTTGTCATCCTCTATTCCTCCTACCTTTCTATCCATCATCTGTTTCGCTTGACACCCCCAATCCCCACCCTCCCTTGCGAAATCTTGGCGATGAAAATATGTAAAACTCGATATTTAAACAGTTTTGTACGCTTTTTGTAGCTCTTTTTAAATTTTATTGTACACTTTTTGTAACATCGGACTTTGCCATTGAGATTTTAATAATCAGCCAAAACACAACCACCAAAACTTCTTAAGTATGGGGAACATTATAGCAGGGCTTTAAGAGGGCAAGGTATGGTTAACAGAGTGCTGAAATGCGGTAAATACTCCCTAGAACTGGGTAAAAAAACCCTGATAATGGGAATAATAAACGTTACCCCGGACTCCTTCTCGGATGGGGGGCAGTTCTTTGATTCCGAGAAGGCAATTGAACATGCGAAACAAATGACCAAGGAAGGAGCAGACATCATCGACATTGGTGGGGAATCCACGCGCCCGGGCTCTGAACCGGTGACTTTGGAGGAGGAGATAGGAAGGGTGATTCCGGTTATAGAGGGCATTGCCAATGAGGTGAAGGTTCCAATCTCCATCGATACATGCAAATCCGAGGTTGCAAAGGCTGCACTGGAAAAAGGAGCTGCCATAATTAATGATATATCTGCACTGCGCTTTGACACAAAGATCGCGGATGTAGCTGCGGAACATGATATCCCTCTTATACTAATGCATATGAAGGGCACGCCAAAGGACATGCAGCAAGACCCTACCTATGGATCTGTAATGGGTGAGATCAAGGAATTCTTAAACGAGAGAGTAGAGTTCGCTGTTTCAAAAGGGGTGCCAAGGGAAAGTATAATAATTGATCCCGGGATAGGCTTTGGAAAGAAGGTTGAGCACAATTACGAGATCATAAGAAAGCTGGGAGAGCTGAAGTCCCTGGACCTACCGATTCTCATTGGCACTTCGAGAAAATCCTTCATCGGAAAAACTTTAAATTTGGATGTGAAGGATAGGCTGGAAGGAACCTTAGCCACCATCACCATGAACATAATAAACGGCGCAGATATCGTGAGGGTGCATGATGTTAAGGAGGCTTTGAGAGCAGCGAGAATGACGGATGCGATATACAGAGGTTGAGAATGTGCTTGGCAGGTTGATAGAAGACTCAGTGACTGTTGAGGACGAGAAGGAAGCCAGCCAGATATACAACAGAGGCTATTACGGCACACCGCAATCAGGCGGGGCCCTGAAGCTCAGCCTCATAGAGGCAGTTTATCTTTTAGAAGCAGGGAGGATGGATATCAAAAGAAAGAACAGGAGAATGAACCTTATACAATTGTTCAGGTATGCGAACAATCTCTACCCCGATTTTGAAATCAAGTACATCGTATATCGCGATCTCAGGATGAGGGGATATGTTGTTAAACCTGACATACAACCTGCACATTTTAGGGTATTTCCCAGGGGCGGAAAGCCCTCCAAGACCCCCTCTAAATTCTGGGTTTATACTGCCAGTGAGCGAGGCATATTCGATATCGAGGATATGACGCTTCAGATAAGAAGGGCTCTGAAGGCCAGAAAAAGGCTGCTCATAGGCATAGTTGACGAGGAAGGAGACCTGACCTATTACCAGGCAAGACTCGTTAGGCCAAAAGGCAAGGTAAAACCAAAAAAGTACAAGGTCAAGGCCGATGCCATGTTCTTTGGGGACAGGGTCCTGATTTCAAGCTCTGACGAGGCAAATGTACTCCATGAAACCGAGTTCTTCGGCAAGTTCCTTGGGAAGGGGCTGCAACTTTCCCTCCTTGAAACCGCATACCTCCTTGAAATGGATGCGCTCACCGTCAGGGATGCGAAGACAGGTAGAAAGATCAACCCCTCGCAGCTAAAGAAGAAAGCTGAGAAGATGCAGCTCGATTTCGACATCAGGTTGAAGGTTTATAAGGACCTGAAGGGCAGGGGTTTGATCGTGAAAACCGGTTTCAAATACGGAACGCACTTCAGGGTCTATAAAGGCGATCCAGAAAAAGAACATGCACTTTATTTGGTTCATGCGGTCTCGTCATCCTATCACAGCACATGGCCTGAGATAAGCAGGGCCGTTCGGCTGGCCCATGGCGTTAAAAAAGAGCTGCTTTTGGGAAGATTCTTGGAGAAAAAAGCGGAGTATCTGCGGCTGAAGCGGATGAGACCGTGATGTCAGGAAAACAAGAGCGCTCAGGTTTATTCGTGGGTCTTTTTGGTAGTTTTCTTACCTTTTCCTGCCTTACCCTTCTTGGACTTTTTCTTTTGCCTCTTTTTCTCGTCCTCTGCCTTCTTTTCCAATAATTTGATGTTCTCCTCGTAGGCCGTGTTCCTCCGCTTGTCCAGTCTCAACCCGAGCTTCTTTGCCATCCTCAGGTCCATATTGGCTCTCTTTAACTCCTGATAACTGAAGCCTCTTCCTGCTCTTTGCTTTCCACCAGAATAAACTGTTGGTTCCAAGGAAATATCACCTGCTCCCTTTCTTAACAATGCTGAACGCTGTACCTACCGCAAGAACCGGCAGTATAACAAACCCGGCGCTGGAACAGGGGCTGTCCTCTCCACCCTCTCCAACAGACACACGAACTGAATCGCTCTCTACCAGTTCTGGGACAAATCCTGTCTCTGAGCCGTTCCAATATGCTTCATAATGGATACTAAAGTCACCGTCGGGTGTATTGTTCAAAGCCATCATGGGGAATTTAAACCTCAAATTTTCTTCATCAAAGCCCATTTTTGTTATCGATGCGTTACTGCCTGAGATAACCATATCGCTGCCATCTTCTACAAAACGGAATCTTGGGCTACCTGTGATCTTAACCGTATAGTTCGCTACGTTGGCGTGACAATCTATAAATATATTTACATCAAATTCTTCTCCAGGGTCAACTCGAGATATCACATCGTTCGCATTCACCTCTGGCTTCCCTGCACTCACAAATCCCGCCAAAATACAAAATGCAATAAGAAATACGCAGATGACGAGTCTCTTTCTCATACGTTCACCGTTACTATATATGTTTAATTACCCTAAATAAATTGCGGTGCAGGTGGTGTGTAGGACATGTTTTTACCCGTAATGGATGACCTCGTCTATAAGATCTGCATGGGCAAGGATCGTCTTTCTGCAGCAATAGCGCTTGACATCCAGTGCATCCAGAATCTCCTTTGGTTCCTCCCCCATCTCAACCCGTTGTGCATAGCTTTCGTATAGATCACCAACAACCTTGCCGCATGTGAAGCATCTAATTGGAATTATCATACCTTATCACACCTCTTAAAACTACCTATACGATTTCTGCCGCTTCTTTCTCGCCCCCCTTCCCAAGGGATGTTTTGTTTCCTTTCTTCTGGGATCGTTAACGAGAAGGCTCCTGTCGTATCTTTTGAAAAGTTCTTCTAGCTCAGGATCGTCAAAGAATTCCACAAGGCCACGGGCGATGGCGGTTCTTGTGGCTTCGGCTTGACCGATGACACCCCCGCCGTTAACGCTGATATGAATGTCCACCTTGTTCAACCTGTCCCCGGCCAGCGTCAGCGGCTCCATTATCTTCGCCCTGGCCAGTTCGGGGGTGTGCAGCTCCACAGGGCGCTTATTTATCCTCACCCTTCCCTTGCCGATTTTCAGGGTCGCCCTGGCAACTGCGGTTTTTCTTTTTCCGCTCGTGTTCACAACCTTCGCTTCCTTCATTCAAATCCCTTAGAATTTCGCTCCAAGTTCCCTTGAGACCTCAGCCAATCCCACGTACTTAACCTTTCCTGCGGCACTCGCACCCTTTACGGTTATGAACTCCTTGCCCTCCAAATCCTTTGGAACTCCTATGTAGACCCTCAGGTTCTTTAGTGCCGCCTTGCCAGACGGCTTTTTGTAGGGCATCATGCCTCTTACGGTTCTCTTAACGATTCTATCCGGCATTCTTGGATAGTACGGTCCTTTTCTTGCACTCCCAACGTTTCGTTTCTGGAAGAAATCGGCAATCACCTGCTTCTTCGAGCCGGAGATGATGGTCTTTTCTGCGTTGACTATGGTCACCACCTCTCCTTTCAGCAGCAGTTTCGCGGTATGGCTTGCAAGCCTGCCAAGTATCAGGTTATCAGCATTTATCACGACCATCCTATCATCACACTCTCAACCTATTATACGTAATTCTTTACCTTTTGGATTCTTTTTGATGAGGTCGGGTATGGATATGCTCTTGCCTCCCGCTTTGCGAATCTTCGTTTGAGCGGTCTCGGAAAAGGAGAATGCTGCAACTGTGACTGGAAATCCGAGCTCACCGCTTCCCAACACCTTGCCTGGAACGATAACGGTATCATTTTTCTTCGTGTGTTCGGCCAGGCTTCTTATGTTCACCTCGGCCCAGCTCTTGGATGGTTTGTCCAATCGCTTTGCTATATCTTTCCAGATCGGGGCATCGTTCTCATATGCGCTCTTCTTCAAATCCGCTATGAGCTTTACGAGCGTTTCATTGGTTTTCTTGGATACAGGCAACTTTATCCCCCAAATCGAGGTTTTCCCTAATGATACTTCGATTTATAAAGGTTTTGTATATGTAAAGAATAGAACCGGTTTCTGTGGTTTCCGCATCCAACCCGGATGATTTGAAATTTTTTGGTTTTTTATAATTTCATTTAACACGTAGACAATCGATAGAGCGCTTGTTTATATATTATCAACCAATATTGACATGAGGAAGCAATTCTTCGGGTTCAAAGTGGCACTTCCCATACACAGAAATTATTTGCATAAACCCAGTAACCCCGATCTATCTTCAAATAATCTCTTGTTTCGTCTAATTCCACCCATTTCAGTGTTGTAGCATTATCGGGCCAAATTGGATCGACATACGAACTAAAGTTTATATTATACCTATTGGGAAATTTTAAGTTGGTTGACGGGAGAATAGGTACAAGTTAGTGCTGGGGTAAGTTGTTGACAGGCTCTAAGTGGTTTCTCGTTGTTCACCAATTTTTAACACTAGTGTTATATGACACAAATGTTATTATTGAACAGCATTCTAGCCTTGTTTTGATACTCTGAGGTGTTCGGCGATAATTGGATCAATCAGTTTATATCTATCATCGTCTTGTCGTACCAGACCGTATTTCTGCAATCTTTCCAAATACACATAAACATTCTTGACATTGGATTCCCTTGCAATCTCAGATGGGATACCGTAACCTTCGGCCATGCATAACATCACGTTCCTTGTTTTCAACCCCAATTTCACCAATTGCCTTTCTATCATATGATAAATTGGATTGCGAGGAGAGGGAATTTCTTCAAAAACTTTCATTAAGACTGCCTTCGTCACAGTCTGGTTCTCATCTACAAAGTCACACACCCTAAGACCAAACCAGTTAAGATATAAAGGAAAACCTTCTACTTTTTTGTATACAGACTGTGCAGTCTTCTCCGATATTTTTCTTCCCGCCTCTTTAAATCGAGTTCTTAAAAATGACACACTCGTATTTTTATTAAAAGGTTCAATATAGATGATTTCGGCTCCGCCTGCAAACGGGTTATTGGGATCGCTAAATATGGAGTCCATCATTCCAATTGCGCTTCCTGTGTAGAGATAAGCGACATTTTTATGATCATTGATCTTATTTCGGAGGTTAGCATGAAAGCCTCCTCTTGAAAGGGAATACGTTGTCGTATCTTGGAACTCATCAAACAATACAACGCATTTTTTATTCAAATTATTAGGTAAATCCATGGTCCGATCGAAGAGCGATTCAATCTCCTCTTTTGTAGGTGGTTTATGGAATGTAGTTTTATCAAACTCAACTCTAAATTTAAGGAATTCTTCCAATGAGGTGCCTACCTCTACTGCCCTAATCCTCCCGATGGCCTCTGACATGGCAACTAGGGCCTCGGAAAAGCCTCTTTTCAACCGATCGCCGAACCTCTGCATTAGTCCCATGGCTTGGATTTCAGAATCAGCGATTGCATTTCCATAACCTTTCAAGAAAGCTACCAAATTCAGACCTTCGCAATCCATTTTAATTGGAAGGATATCTTCTTTGGGTAATTCCCTCTCCAAATAAGCGATTATTGATGATTTCCCTACACGTCTTGGGCCCACAAGTACGACATCATTTTTTATGCTGACCTTTATCGTACGGAGTCGCATCATGATTCTATCAATCTCTTTCTCCCTATCGTACATATATTCTGGTGGAGCAGGTCTTCCAAAGGAGAACTTAATGGGTTTCATACTAACACTAGTGTTCTATAACACTTATGTTATATATATATTTGTCCGTCCTCTTCTACTGTCTGTATCTTATGTACATTTGACACTGATGCAAATTCGGTTGGTGATTGCTGAGGCATAATAATAAACCCATCCCAGACCCATACCCCATTTTTAATCCCCGAAAAAAAGGGTGTGAGAGGGATAAGGCGGCATTCCTGAGATACAAGTATCATTTGGCTCTTCCGGAACGTCTACTGACAAACAGCGCAAGGGCGATGGCTGCAAGTAAAAATATCGCCTCAAAACCCGGGCTTTCCTGGTTGGATCCACCCTCGCTGACCTTCACATTTCTTACTGCCTCGTTGTTGCTCTCAACCAGCTCCTGAATCTCGTTATCTGGGTCGATTTCAACCTTTATGGCATGCGTTCCACCAGTTTCGGGTGTCCAGTCCACTGAAACCTCGTTCGTTCCTCCACGGGTGATTTTGGATGTGATCGTTTCTATGAGTGTCGAACCGTCATAGAATTTGATATCCACCTGATATGATGTCCATCTCTTCCCCGAGCCAGTGATCTTCGCCTTGATGGTGGTGTCCTTGTTCTTCTGCGGATCCTTTGAGAATGATATGTCAGAACTGGAGATTGAGAAATCTACTTCTGTGTTTGGTGTAGTGATATGGATATCCTTTGTTAGCTCCCAATAGTTGTAGTTCCTGTCCCTGGCCTTGACTGTGACAGGATAGCTTCCCCCTTCTGTGACGGTGTAATCCCAATCCCATTCAATTTCCAACATACCGTTATCGATGACATTAGGCTCGGGTTTCTTTGTCAACTTGCCGTAATCGCTTTTTGCTGTGGCATAGTCGAAGTCCTCAAGGCCAAAACCACACTTTATCGTCGCCGTGATTATCATGTTCCCTGTTCCAGGGTCGTCTGCGCCCCCTATATCGCTGATCTGCATGGAATTCGCATAGAACGCAACATAGGAGCCAAAGCCGTAGCCGAATACTAGGGAGACATTCTTGCCGGTTCCAGGGAGGGGATAGTATTGATAATATTGAGGATCACTGTGTTGCATCGAGAGGCTCAGGCCAATCGTGTCCGTATAATTCAGTTCCAGCGGCGGCTCAGTTTCTTCTGTCAAGTCGTCGATACCGGTTATGAATTCCACAGGAGTGGTCTCGTTAAGATCATAAATGCCTGTGCTCATCTCAGGACCGACCTCGACTCCGTTCACTGTTAGCTGCGCAATAAACCATACTTGCTCCAGGTTTCCCATGGCGTACAGCCTGAAATAAATCTGCCCACCAATGTTCATCGGATATGCGATGGGCTCTGTTATCCACTCTCCGATTTCAATGACGTTGGGAGCGATGGTATCGTTTCTGGTAGTGGTCAAGACATGATGGTCCTCCCGATCATAGCCGTAGGAGGTGTTCAATGTCGCGTTCGCCACATCTTCATGTAAGAATAAGGCGATATCCTGCATCTCGGGACCTTCGGCGGGTCCTGCACTGACACTGTTATCAATGCTAAACGTATACGAGAGGGACAGAAATAGCGCCCCTATGATGATAAATACCCTTATCTTCGACCCCATGTACAATCACACAATTGAAGTAGGATTTAGTTATTATTTAAACATTTCGTTGCGATATTATAAGGAATATTATCAACTAATTGATTTTCCTAAATATAAATTAGCATGAGTGAAGGGCAAGGGGGTAGGTTAAATTGACTTTCCCCAATCATTCCCAGCAAACCTTTTTATATTCCCTCTCCATTAACTCTCCTTCCCACTCACGGGTGTATTCCCGCTGGAGATGTGCTCTATCGAGTGAATCCATAAAGAGGCGGTTTAAATGGAAGAGGAAAGCAAATCCGGGAAGAAAGAGGCTGAGGTAAAGAAGCTTAGGCCACCCAAGCCAAAGAAGAAACTTTTAAAAGTCAAGCCAAAAGCACCTACCAAGAAGGCTGTACCCGAGAAGAAAAAATTACCACCGAAAAAATTAGTGAAGAAGCCCGAGCCCAAGGTAAAGGTCGAGGAGCCCTTGAAGGAAGAAGAAGAGGAAGAGA
>CBDUXN010000017.1:0-34347 GCA_965371185.1 uncultured Thermoplasmata archaeon | reverse complement strand
CAGTTGCAGCTCTTGGAAGAATAGGAGATAAGCGAGCAGTAGAACCTTTAATTTCGGCTTTAAGGGATTTTAATGAAGATGTATATAGAGTTGCATTAGAGGTTCTTGGAAGAATAGGAGGGGAGCGAGCAGTAGATCCTCTCATTCAAAGTTTAATGGATAAAGATTCAAATGTTCAAAAAAATGCAGTTGCAGCTCTTGGAAGAATAGGAGATAAGCGAGCAGTAGAACCTTTAATTTCAGCTTTAAGGGATTTTAATGACGATGTATATAGAATTGCATTAGAGGTTCTTGGAAGAATAGGAGATGAGCGAGCAGTAGAACCTTTAATTTGGGCTTTAAAAGATGTAAATGAAGATGTACGAAGAGATGCAATAGATGCGCTTGATGGAATAGTAGATGAGCGAGCAGCAGAACCTTTAACTTGGGCTTTGGAGGATGAGAGTGAATATGTCCGAAAAAAAGCAGCAGAAATTCTTAGGAAGATAGGGGATTCAAGAGCGATGGAAATACTCACCCAGGATTTGAAGGATGATAAAGTTCTTGATGCTCTTATTATAATATTTAACCAAGAATTCTCACTAAAAGAACGTTTTGTTAATCAAATACTTACTGGTATGAGTGTGAGGGGCAAACCCTATAAATATTGGGTGACTGAGGAAACCCCATTACGAACAATTATAAATAGTAATGCTCAAGATCCATATTATTATATGGCGACGTCTTTTTCACAATTCCGGGGAATGGTTGGTAATAAATTTAATCGAGAGAGCATTGAAGTTGCAACATTTCAGGGATCAAAAGGAATTAACGGTGTTATTCTTTCACATTGGAGTGACAGGTAAAAAGTCAAACTTCTCCCTTTCCCTATTCTGTAAGCAGGGCGGGGAGCAGAAGGGGGAAGGCTTCAGCGCACCCGCCCAACGGCGTGGGGAGGAGGTAGGTATGAGCTAAGGCCTTTGGCCTCGTGGAAGCTCTGCTTTTCACGACCTCAACGATTGCACTGGGGGAGTGGAAAGTTGCCCCGCCATGAAGCATTTATATCCCTAAGATAATAATTGGGGCGCAAGGGGCAATCGGCACGCTGACAGAGTGGCAAAACCTTTATGTCCAAAGGACAATAATGGTTTTAGGGATGGGGCTTAAAGGCGAGGCGAAGGCGAACATTGTAGAGAGGCGTTTTGTGATAAAATGAAAAAAGATGCTAATAAAGTACCTTCGAAATATGTGATATTTTTCTACATTGTTTATACTGTTTCTTGGCTCTTATTGCTATATAGCTCCATAATTATAATGAAAAACGATAATTCCTATATAATGAATTTTAAAAATAATGTTTTCCCTGCCTCATATTGGTTAATTGGGCTTGGAGTTATATTCTTCACTTTTTCATTACTGTTATATGTTGTTAAAAGATACAAAATGGTAATAAATTCATATGGGATATTTCTAGGTGTCTGGAGCATTGTATTTTTTTATCATTTTTTATGGGGTCGCTCTTATTACTATAGGGCAACTTATGCAGTTACAGACATTTTTTTTGTTATGATAGGGATAAGTTATTTTTTCTCAGCAACTTTTTATATTCATAAAGATATTAAACTATGTTTGGCATTCTCAGCGAGTTCTTTTATCCTTTCTCTGTTTTTATTTTTTTGGATTTTATCTTACTCAATTTCAAACGCTTGGCTATTTTACATGATGAATTTGTTCATAATCGTTCCTTTGATAATTCTAACATTTAATACAATGATGCTATATTATGATAAATCAACAAAATGATTATATCATACACTATAGAGTGATAGCCTCGATACCCGGAGAAGCCTTCGCTCTCCGCCCCGAGCAGGGGGTTGGCAAGGCCGAGGGCCAGCGCAGGGGCGAAAGGGTGGGTTGTGAGCCTGAGCCGAGCCTTCGATGCGAGAGCTGTATTTCAGCGACGCAAGCATCTGTGGAAGCTCCGCCCCGAGGACGACCACGGGTCGCCCGCAGGGGTTGCGACGAGAATGAACATTAAAATACTCTTTGAAGTATAATTATGGAACCAGGAGCAATCGGTACACTGATGGAGTGGCAAAACCTTTATGTCGGAAGGACAATAATGGTTTTAGGGGCGAACGAGCAGGCGAATAAAGCAATAGCTGAGTAAGCCAGCACAGTGAGCGGACGGGGCTTGAAATGGCATATCGGCAGATAGGATCGCCATTTCCGAGGCCTGCGTCCGTTTAAAAGTAAAAGGAGGGGATTGTCGATAATATAATGAATAGTTAAAATAAAACACATCGGTTGCATGTATCTTATATTTTATCTAATAATTTTTTTCTTCTCGCTTGAAACTCCTCTTCGGTTATCAATCCTTGATTTCTCATATCTTGAAGTTGTCTAACCAGGAGCGATACGTCTTTTATGTTTGTATCTGTTACTTGTTGAGTCTTTGCGGGTGGTTGTGAATAGCGGCGCTGTTGCACACCTGGGGGTTGTCCACCCATAACTCTCTTTTTTCGTTTGGTGAATAAAACAATTATTACAACCATTAAAATTATAATTATCATGATTAAAATTAACCATAAATATTCCGATATAAAATTAGCCTTTAATTCCTCTTTTACATCAATTTGTCTAGTATAATACCCAGTTTGATCGCCCATGTCTCTAACCTCTAATCTTACTGTATAAATTCCGGGGGAATTAAACCGATGAGAGGCAGTTTTTGTTGTTGAAAAAGAAGTATCCCAGGTACCATCATTCTCCCAATCCCATCTAACCTCTAAATCAGATATCGAATCTTCAGGATCTGAACTTCCTGATCCGTCAAATTGGAAGAGAGTATTTGTATCCCCCGAAGAGGGATTCACATTAAAATAACCTGTTGGAGAAGTATTTGGATTTATTTTTAATAAATAACCTCCATCATAGCCATCTGTTGTTCCGCTTAAATAACCATATCCATCATAAATGAAAATAGCACTCCCAGAATCGTAATCAGAACCACCCCATGTTTTTCTATAAATCGTTGTACTATCAACGTCGTATTTCAGTAGAAAAGCATCACTACTACCCGACCCATAGCTATCAGTATGTCCTGTAACATAAACATGGCCATTATAGGCTGTTACACCCCATGCACTATCATAATCACTCCCACCCCAAGTTTCATGCCATATATTAGAACAATTGGTATCATATTTTAGTAAGAATGCATCTCTGCTCTCAAAATTTTCGCCCCCAGTATATCCCACTGAATAAATATAACCCTCATAGGCTGTTACTCCGGACGCTACATCCCAATTAGTTTCTCCAAATAAGCCCCACATTCCCGTCTGTGGTAAAGAACCATCAGGATCATATTTTAATATAAAAGCGTCTCTGCTTCCGATACCGTAGCTATAAGTCCATCCGACAACGTAAATATTGCCATTATAAGCTGTTACATCCTCTGCTACATCACTATCGCTTCCACCCCAATAATCTTCCCAAATGAGCGCTCCGTCTGTGTCATACTTCAGTAATACTGTATCAGCATCTCCGGATCCGAAGCTTTCCGTGCGTCCCGCAACATAAATGTAACCGTTTTCGACTGTTATACCATTAGCACTATCCCATTCATCCCCTCCCCAATATTTTTCCCATATAAGTGTTCCATCTGTGTCATATTTTAATAAGAAAGCATCTCTGCTTTCAACAACCCCATTGTTGCCAGTACACCCTACAATATATATGAAGCCATTATAAATCATTACATCCTCTGCCGAATTCCAAGCGCTTCCGTTCCAATATTTTTCCCAAATAAGTGTACTATCAGTATCGTATTTTAATAAGAAAATATCTTCAGTATCTCCGATAACATAGATGTAACCATTGTAAGCTGTTATACCTCTTGCATTTCCGTCAAAATAACTTTCCCAGATGGGGGTAATAGTTTCTGGTTCTTGGGCTATAACCTTATTATTTATATTAACCAATAAGCTACAAGTTCCAATAATTATTAGCACAGTCATAAATATTATTTCCATTTTCCTCATTTCATTTCCTCCATATGAGGTAGAAGCTTGTTGTAGTTATTATTCATAGGAATAAAAATCTAACTTATATATCTTTGCTTTCGAGATAAGTGGTAATCTCAGTCGGTATTGGGTTAAAGGATATTTTTGTTGTATGAGAGTTAATTTTATCTAAAGTCCATATATTTTCTTTTCCGTCTAGATAAATCAATACGATAACCTTCAAGTTTATTCTTTAATAACCACTTATTTTCTAATTTTTTAAAAAATGCTTTAGAGCCCCATTTTATATTCAAATTATCACTATAAATTACTTTTATTAGTAATAAATCAATTTCGTCTAAGTTGTTAGAACCTCTAAAACTATCTTCGCACCGATGTCGATGATAAGGTTTTAGATAAGGATTTTTTTCGTACTCATCGAAATCATTTTTTGCATAAGCTTCAATGTCGTACCATGTACTTTCAAACTTTTTTCCATTCTTTAAGGTGTACTCCCATTTCCATTTTGGAAAATTAGCAGTTGATTTTCCTGTGTTGTTAACATGTAATTTCACGACACATTCATTATCATCATTAAAATATAAATTAGCATTTACTATATTTAAATGCGGTGCTGTCTCAACTATCTTTAAATTTAGATTTTTTGCATTCAACACATGCTCTCTTCTCCATTGATAAATTGCTATTGTCCAACCAGTAGTTGCGATTATTATTGCAATTATTATTGCCAATAGTTGATAATCCATGATATTCCTACAATACCTCTAAGGAATATCAATATTTGAAAATTTGCTTTGAATAAGTAGAAAGCTTTAATATTTTTAAACTATAACTGTTTATATCAACCACTATCACTGTCCATCAACCGCCAATACAACAGAACTTATCCATCCACCGTTAGATAAAAACATCCTCATTCCCCATCCCTTCTCTGCGTCTCAATATATTTCTCAACAGCCTCAAATCCCTGTCCAACTGAACCATGATAATTCGAGGGTGCCCAAAGGTGATCTCTAATCTTCTTCTGCAGCTCTGGAAACTCTCTCCGAAGCAATAGTGACGAGATACCCTTGAATTTCATAGCGATATAGCTTGTGGAGAGCTTCGGAGGATAGACATAAAATATGTGAACATGGTCAAGATTAACCGCCATCCTACGGATCTTAATATTCAAATCCTTGGCAACTGAACGGATAATCTCCTCGCATCTCTCAGCAATCTCAGGAGTTAATACTGGTGCTCGGTATTTGGTGCAAAATACCAGATGATCAGTCTGAAGAGACACCGAATGACGGTCGTGGCGCAGGCCATAGCGATTTTTTCTTGGACGATTTTCGGATTTCATGGAGGTTGTGTTTAGCCGAATATAATGCCTGACAGTGCGGGGTGGGTGAGACTTATATTCATCATAAACCGGGGTGCTATAAAGTAAAGTTTATATATATGTAATTACATATGTATTGTTATAACATAAATAGGTGATGTATATGGATATTGAGTTGAAGCCTGTAAAACAAAAAGTCTGGAGAGCCGGGAATGCTTTGGTAATAACAATAGATTCTGCTTTATGCCAAGCATTAGGTATAAAAGAAGGTGACTACATTTGGACAAAAATAGAAGAAATAGAAAAAGCAACTAATAGCATTATAGAACGAGAGAAACAAACGAAAACTGAAATAAAAATAAAATCTGGAGAAAATGTTATCATTGAATTACCTGAATCAAGAGAGTTTGGAAATACTCCAACATGGAAGGAATTTAGACTTATCCCAATATATAAAAGAATGAGACATTATTTTCCCGGATATAAAATTCCATTCGAGGTTGAAACGGAATTGGGAATTATTGATATGCATGCTACATCAGCGAGAAAAGGAACCCCACGTGGAGATCAAAAGGGGGGGTATTATTTAAAGGGTAAAGGATTAACAAAATGGTTTGATAAACATAATGAGTTAAAACCTGGAGATAAATTAATATTTACCAATATAGAGCCATATAAAAAATACAAATTATCAATTGAAAAATGAACGATATTATAATCCGAGTTTCACCCACTCCCCGCTGGCACGGTTTTATATCACCCGGTGAGGTGTGCCACTGACATGAAATCCCAATCCAAGAAATGAGCTGGCCTGCTCGAACGTCAAATAGTTAGGTTTATATATTCATAAGTACTTATTAACGAAAATGAGAAAAATCGTTAATAAAGAATTGGGATGGCATTTTTATTAACGGAGACGATAATATGAAATTTCCAATAGATCGTGCAGGCAGATATAAAAAGCCGAAAGAGGGTTATAAGACATTCGTTCCAAAACCTCTACCACCTGATCCCCCTCTTAAGTTGGATAGCAGCTTATTGAAATTACTGTCAAAAGCTGATCAGTCACTTGGTCGGTTAGATGGTGTGGCTGAAGTTCTTCCGAATCCAGATCTTTTTGTGATGATGTATATAAAAAAGGAGGCTGTTTTATCCTCGCAGATAGAGGGAACGCAAGCATCATTAATGGAGGTATTGGAATTTGAAGCTAAAGCCCTTGGTCCTCATAAATCCAGCGATGTAAAGGAGGTAGTAAATTACATAAAAGCAATGAATTACAGTTTGGGGCATATAAGAAAGAATAGGGATATCAGTCTCTCCATGATCAAGAAAATCCATTATTACCTCCTTGAAGATACGAGAGGAGGGGAAAGAGAACCCGGGAAATTTAGAACCATTCAAAATTGGATAGGACCGCCTGGTTGTGATATTTCAGAGGCTACATTCATCCCGCCTGATGTAAAAGACATGAAAATTGCTATGAAATATATTGAGGTATTTATCAAGAGAGAATATGAGTTACCACCATTGATTAGAGCTGGACTGGTCCATTCTCAATTTGAAACCATTCACCCATTCTTAGATGGAAACGGGAGAATAGGTAGGCTCCTTATAACGCTTTTATTGACACAAAGTGGCCATCTGTCCAGACCACTTTTATATCCTTCTTATTACTTTAAACGTAATCGAATAGAATATTATGAGAGATTACAAGCTGTTCGGGATAAAGGAGAATGGGAGCCATGGTTATTTTTCTTTTTAAATGGGATGTATGAGGCATCAACTGAGGCGATAGAGACCTCCATGAAGATACTAGGATTAAGAAAAGAGCAACAAGAACTAATAACTGAAAAATTAGGTAAAAAGAGTGGCCCAGCTCTGAAGTTATTTGACGAGCTTTTTAATAGACCCATAGTCACAGTGAATTCTATCACAGAGATTACTGGCCTTTCTTATCCCAATGCTAATCGTTTATCATCGATATTTGAAGATTTGGAGATTCTAAAAGAAATTACAGGTCAAAAACGAAATAGAATCTATGAATTTGTAAGGTATATGGATCTATTAAATGAAGGAATTTAGAACTGTAGAAATTTGCTAGAAATAAAAGACAATCCCCTCCTTCAAAAAAGCGTGCCGAGCAGGTAGTGTTGGGCTTTATTTAGCTGTTGACAATCGGTTGACCCCTTGTCTTTTCTTAAAAGTAAGTGCCCCCAATCCCTTCAGGAGGAAAAATTATTCGGGTCAGATAGCCGCGAAAATTTGTGCGAGGAAGGGTGAAAGGATCAGGGGCGATCTCTGCATAGGAGTTCGAGGCTTTTATGTGTTTCGATAATTATCCCGTTGAAAAGCACAATGCGCTTATGATAAGAGTCTAGTGGCTGGCAAAAATCCCAACAGAAACCCCTATTTACCTCCTTCCCAATTCACAATACAATGCCTTCCAAAGCCAGAACGCCCAGAAAAAGGTACATAGCCTTCAAGATTACAGCTCCTCGCACGATATCGAGAAAGGAGTTCATAGTTTCGATCAGGCAGAGCATTCCAGACAAGAACTCGTGGGAGAGGATCGAACCTTGGCTCACGGTGTTTGAAGATAATGAAGGCATTCTTAGATGCACTCACACCTCAAAAGATGAGGCCATAGAACTTTTAACATCCATCAAGACCGTTGGGAGGGAGAGGATACCTGTTAAGATCGAAACACTCGGTGCTTCTGGAACTATAAAAAAGGCAAAGAGAAAATACCTCTGTAATTTGTATTGAGAAATAACCATACCATTACCTTTATATTAGACATAGGCAATTACCAGCGGAGGAGTTACTATGCAACCAGGACAAATGGCTTACGATAGAGCTATCACGGTCTTCTCACCGGATGGAAGGCTGTTTCAAGTGGAGTATGCAAGAGAGGCTGTAAAGCGCGGCACCACAACCGTGGGCTTGAAATTCAAGGACGGTGTGGCACTGATCATAGACAAGAGGCTGACCAGCAACCTCATAGAGCCCACATCCATCGAGAAGATATTCAAGATCGATGAGCAAATAGGCTGTGCCACCTCCGGCCTGGTGGCTGACGCAAGATCCCTGGTGGACTTCGCGAGAATCACGGCCCAGATCCACAGAGTGACCTACAACGAGCGCACCTCGATTGAATTATTGGTGAAGAGGATATGCGATTACAAGCAGACCTACACGCAATTCGGCGGTGTACGGCCCTTCGGCACGGCGTTATTGGTTTCGGGGGTTGACGAGCAGGGCATACACCTGTTCGAGACCGACCCAAGCGGCGCCCTAATGGCCTACAAGGCAGGAAGCATAGGCGCCGGTAGAAACACGGTGATGGAGATATTCGAGGACAAGTTCAAACCGGGCATGTCGATGAACGACTCCATAATGTTGGGTTTGGAAGGCCTTCAGAAGGCTACCGAGGGCGAGTCGACCGTGGTCTCAGTGGAGATCGGTGTTGTGAAGGTTGGAGAAACGTTCAGGAAGTTGGAGTCGAAGGAAGTTGATAAGTTCGTCAGCAAGATGGGTAAGTAATTGAGTTAGTGAGATAATACTATGGTTAAGTTGGAAGATGCCGTTATCGCAAGGTTGGATATTGATAACGAGAACTTCGAAATCTTGATAGAGCCTGAATCTGCGCAGAAATTCAAGGATGGGGAGGACATTCGGATTTTGGAAAGCCTTGCCATCGACACGGTTTTCAAGGATTCCAAGAAGGGGGAAAAGGCCTCCGAGGAGAAGATGAACGAGGCCTTCGGCACCAACGATATTTCTGCCATAGCAAAACGAATTCTTATGGAAGGAACGATTCAACTGACCACAGAACAGCGCAGGCAGATGCAGGAGAACAAGAGGAAGCAGATCGTCACATCCATAGTGAGAAATTCCATAAACCCGCAAACCGGTGCTCCGCATCCGGCCCAAAGGATAGAGCTGGCCATGAAAGAGGCAAAGGTTCTGGTGGACCCTTTCAAGCCGGTGGATATGCAGGTGAAGGACGTACTGGACAAACTGAAGCCCTTGATACCAATACGATTCGAGAAGGTCAAAATAGCTGTGAAACTGTCGGGTGAGAACTACGGAAGGACATACGCCGACTTAACAGGATTTGGAACCATCACCAAGGAGGAGTGGCAGAAAGACGGCTCGTGGATAGGCGTCGTTGAGATCCCAGCTGGTCTTCAATCCGAATTCTTCGACAAATTGAATAGAAGGACCAAAGGGGAGGCTGAAACCAAAATCATAAAATAATGGGACTGTAGTATGGTTGCACTTCGTATGTATTAGAGTTTGGAAATAGAGTTGAGTTGAATAGAGTTGATTTGTATGCCTAATGTTGGAAAAAACGATTCTTCTACAGAGATTGAAGTTGATAGAGAGCTTGTTATACCCGGCGATCATATTTACGAAGAAAATTTGAAGTCCGGGGTCGGAACGTACAGGGATAAGGGGGGAATATACGCCTCCCAATTGGGCATAAAGAACACGAGGGCAGGATATATCAACGTGGTGGCCTTGAGCGGGAGATACATCCCAAGACCTAGGGATCATATAATAGGGAATATCATAGATATCGGTCCTTCAAATTGGCTTGTGGATATCAATGCCCCGTATCCTGCGCCCCTTCACGTGAATGAGGTGCCCTGGCGTGTGGATTTTGGGGACACTGCAAGGTACCTGAGGGTAGGAGACACGATCTTGGCCCAGGTGCAAAACGTGGATGAGATTAAGAGGATTCAGTTAACGATGGCCGATCATGATTTGAGGAAGCTGACAGGCGGGCAAATCGTGGAGATATCCTACTCCAAGGTTCCCAGGGTGATAGGAAAGGGGGGATCCATGATCACCCTCATCAAACAGTATACAAATTGCAGAATGTTCGTGGGCCAGAATGGACGAATATGGATTAGCGGAGACATAAACGATATCATGGTGGTGATGCAGGTAATAGAAAAAATAGAGGCTGAAGCACAGATTTTGGGTCTAACAGATTCTATTCAAGCATTTTTGGAGGAACGCTACTCCTCAGATTCAGGGGTCGGTTGATTGAAAAAAGGACAGAGAAGTTGGTATGTGAAAAATATTGGATATGGATTTTAACAATAGGGTGATTTATATGGTAGATGTTACTGAATTGAAACTAATTGACGAGAGCGGTAAGAGAATAGATGGTAGAGATTTGGATGAGTTGAGGCCCATAAAAATCGAGGCCAATGTGCTGAAAAGAGCGGACGGCTCAGCATATCTTGAATGGGGGAAGAACAAGATTTTGGCCGCTGTCTACGGTCCCAGGGAGGTGCACCCAAGACATCGTCAGGATTCCACAAAGGCCATCGTTCAATGCAGGTACAATATGGCCGCATTTTCCGTAATGGACCGGAAGAGACCAGGTCCTGATCGCAGGTCTGCGGAGATATCGAAAGTTCTATCTGAGGCCTTGGAGTATGTTATATTTACAGAGCAATTTCCAAGAACATCTGTGGATGTTTTCATAGAGGTTTTGCAGGCTAATGCGGGTACTCGATGTTCGGGATTGACGGCCGCATCGGTGGCATTGGCTGATGCGGGCATTCCAATGCGTGGTTTAATAGCCTCCTGCGCCTTCGGCAAGGTCTCAGGAAAGGTTATTTTGGACCTATGCAAGGAAGAGGACTATCACGGAGATGCTGATGTGCCAATGGCCATCGTACCTCGCACCGAGGAGATCGTGCTGCTGCAGATGGATGGGCATCTTACAGTAGAGGAGTTCGATCAGGGATTGGCCATGGGCGTTTCCGCCTGCAAGTCGATCTACGATCTTCAGAAGGAGGCACTGAGAAAGCGCTATCCCACCACGATCGAAATGGCCGAATCAGCAGAGGGAGGTGCGGTACAATGAACGAGGAGGTTGTTTCAGAGATCAACCGCAATTTCATCTATCAATTGGCCGAGAAGGGAAAACGCATCGACAACCGTGCGACGGATCAGTACAGACCCATCAAGGTTGAGAAGGGGGTTGTGGATACCGGAGAAGGTTCAGCAAGGGTGCATATCGGGAACACGGATGTGATGGCTGGTGTCAAAATCAGCCTTGGCGAGCCTTTTGCAGATACACCGAACAAAGGTGTTTTAACCACCAATGCAGAGCTCATACCCATGGCTTCGCCAACATTCGAATTGGGGCCGCCGAGAGCGAACTCCATAGAGCTTGCAAGGGTTGTTGATAGAGGTATTAGAGAGAGCGGTACCATAGATCTTGAAAAGCTGTGTTTGGTTGAGGGCGAGAAGGCCTGGGTGGTGTTCATAGACATTCACGTTCTGGACTATGATGGAAACCTGTTCGATGCTTCAGCATTGGGTGCCCTGGCAGCGTTGTCAAACACGACCGTTCCAGCATCAAGGTTCGAAGCGGGTGACGATTTCAAATTACCGATAATGCATTACCCGATAGCGTGCACAACTGTGAAAGTGGAGAACACCCTCCTTTTGGACCCAGTCCTGGAGGAAGAGAGGGTGGCGAATGCCCGTCTCACGGTTACCACCGATGAAAACGGCGATATCAGGGCCATGCAGAAGGGTTTGAGCGGCTGCTTTACCATGGAAGAGGTGAGGAAGGTTATAGCAACTTCCCAGGCCGTCGCAAAGGAAAACAGGAAATATGTGATGGATTCGCAATAACGTTACAAGTAATGCAATTAAAATGGAGGGAAAGGAGATATGTCCCGAAAAACGAAGAAGGTTGGGATCGCAGGTAAATTCGGTCCTAGATACGGTGTAAAGATCAGGAAGCAGATTCGGACCGTGGAGGAGGAAAAGATCAAATCCCACACCTGCCCTCGGTGTAAACATCGAGCGGTGAAGAGAATCAGCACTGGCATATGGAAGTGCAGGCGCTGTGATCTCGTGTTTGCAGGTGGAGCCTACACGCCAGTTCACTCCAAGACCGTAGCTGTCGAAGCCTATAAACCAACGGAGGAAGAGACACATGTATAAATGTTACAGATGCAAGGAACCGATTCGCACGGATATCAATACTGTGGGCATACAATGTGAAAAATGCGGCTCAAAAATCTTCTACAAGGAAAGGCCCAATGTTAAGAAGATCATCAGTGCGAGATAAAAACGCGTTTTAAGCTATACACCAATACACCACATAAGGGGATGCGAAATGGGAAGTCAAGCCATTGAAAACATGAAAGCCGAGGATGTGATGTCCAAGGATTTTCTCACGGCCACGGAGGACGAGAACCTCTCGGATGTACTTGCCAAATTAAAAAGGCATGACATCCAGGAACTTCCGGTGATCAGGAAAAATAGGCTTATAGGGTTGGTGAGCTACGATACCCTCATTAAAAGAAGGAACCTGCCCCTCACCACCAAGGTGGAGCACATCATGTCCACCCCGCCTCAGCTATCAAAAAATGCTCCTTTGACCACGGTGGCGGAGATGCTCATGAGCTCGGGTTTCAGAGCATTGCCCATCACCTCAAAAGGAAAAAAATTATTGGGCATAGTCTCGAGGAACGACCTTCTCAAAGGTATAATACAGGACGACAGCCTCGCAAATATGGACATTCAATCCATCATGACCCGGGAACCCCAGTGCGTACAGGGGAAAGATAATATAACCAAAGCAAGGACGCTTATGAAAAATCTGAACATGCGTACCTTGCCTGTTGTGGATGAGAACGAAAGACTCGTTGGGGTTATCGGGGTAAAGGATATCGCAAAGATATGGACTCCCAAGACCAAGGAGAGCACGGGTGAATTGAAAGGTGAAAAAATATCGTTGGATGTTGAGGTAAAAAGCGTAATGAACCCGGACCCGATTTCCATAGAGAAGGGGGGCAAGGTAAGAGAGTTGATAGAGCTGATGCAGAGACATAACATCTCCAATGTCCCCATCACGGAGGGGCAAAAACCAATAGGCATAATCACCTCACTGGACCTAATAGAACTGCTTGCAAGAATGAAAGAGCGGGAATCCCTCTATGTGCAGATCACTGGTCTGGGTGAGGAGGATGCTGAGGTTTATGAAGAGATGTACGAACTTATTCATAAATCCATGATCAAGATAAACAAGATCGAAAAGACCCGCATATTTTCCCTGCATGTTGTTCAATACCATGATAAAAGTTTTGTAAAGGAATACGAACTGAGGGCCAGGCTTTCCACTGAAAAACAGATGTTCTATTCCCAGAGCCTTGGATGGGATCTTATGAAGGCATTGGACGAAATACTGGATGCCCTGGAGCGGATGGTCACCAAGGAAAAAGAGCGCAGACTCGATGCCATAAAGAAGGCCGCAATGGGCAGGTAGAAAGGAATTACAGGCTCCAAAATTCCCCTTGAATCTCCTTTATCTTTTCAATTATCTCTTCCCCGAAGATGGCCCGATCGTAGACGTCGTTGAAGTCCACTGATATTTCCTTGCCTTGGAACTGCCCGACAACCCCTGCGACCACCTCGGCCAAAGCACCGAGGTGGTAGCCGCCTTCGAGGTAGAACGAAATCCTGCCTTCACATAATTCTTCTGCCTTGTCTATTAGTTTTTTTGCCAGCTGGATGTAGGCTTTGCTCGATAATGTCAAATTCGCCAAAGGATCCATATAATGAGCATCGCCGCCGATGCTCACCAACATCGCTTTAGGCTTGAATTGCGAGATTATTGGCTCCACAACCTCTTCAAAGGCTTTATAGTACGTCGAATCCCCGCATCTGGATGTAAGGGGTATGTTCACCATGAAACCCTCTCCCTCTTCTTCACCCAAATAGTCTATCGGTCCTGTGCCGGGAAAAATTCCCCATTGATGTGTGGAAATGTATAAAACGTCTTTGCGATCACAGAAGATATCGCTAGTTCCGTTTCCATGATGAACATCTATATCGACTATGGCTACCTTATCCACCTTTTCTAAAAGATGATCGGCTGCCAGGGCAATGTTATTGAAATAGCAGAAACCGCCGCTGTAATCAGGGCCTGCATGATGCCCAGGAGGGCGAAGCAGGGCCATGGCAGGCTGGTTTTTTGAATAAGAATGCTCAGCTGCGAGAATCGCACCGCCGCAGGCCAGTAGAGCGATTTCAAAAGTATCCTCATGGGACTGTGTATCGAAGTCAATTCTTCCCTCGCCCGCGTTTTTTATAAACTCAATGTGTTCTGGGGCATGTATTTTCTCCAGCTCCTTTTCCGAGACTGGCTCAGGGTTTAAAACATCTTTATTAAGACCTTCCCTCTCCAACCTGGCGTTTATCGTTATGAGCCTGTTGGGGCTTTCCGGGTGATTTGTGTCCTGATAGTGGTCCAAGTATCGCGGATGGTAGATAATGGCCATGGGATTGGTGAATATATTTAGGGGTTTTAATAGTTATTCAAAAGATATCATTCCTTAACCTTCTTGAACTCCTCAATCAGCAGAGGCACGACCTGGTGCAGATCCCCCACGATCCCGTAATGCGCTAATTTGAATATTGTTGCGTCCGGATCCTTGTTAATAGCTACAATGATATCGCTGTTCTGCATTCCGGCCCGGTGCTGGATCGAGCCCGAGATGCCGCATGCTATGTAAAGGCTGGGCCTTACCGTCTTTCCAGTCTGACCCACCTGATGATCCTGCTCAATCCATCCCTTTTCCACAGCAACCCTGGAGCCGCCGACCTCGCCCTCCAGAACCTGCGCGAGCTCCCTTATAATACTAAAGCCCTCCTTGCTGCCCACACCTCTTCCGCCGGAGACGATTATCTTCGCTTCCTCCAAGTTCACCCTCTTCTTGGCCTCTTTTACAATTTCGAGAATCTTGGTCTTCATTTCACCCTCGGCAAGTTTCACAGGAAAATCGATGACCTCGCCCTTTCTCGAATCGTCCTTCTCCAGTTCCTTCATTATTCCTGGCCGGACTGTGGCCATCTGAGGTCTCGTGCGCGGTGTTATGATCGTGGCCATGATGTTTCCGCCGAATGCTGGCCGGGTCTGAAGAAGTATCTTCTCCACGGGGTCGATTGTGAGCTCCGTGCAATCAGCAGTCAAACCAAGATCCATACGCTGAGCGATTCTTGGTGCAAGGTCCCTACCGATATGAGTTGCACCGTATATCACGATGTTCGGCTTGTGCTCCTTGATCATATCGCAGATCACCGCAGCGTAGGCGTCTGTCTGGTAATTCTTCAATTTCGGATCGTCTGCAGCGTAAACCTTGTCTGCACCGTTGGCGATGAGCTCAGAGGCCAATTCCTTGACATCTTGACCCAGCAGCATCGCTGCAAGTCCTTGACCCAGGTCGTCTGCCAGGGCTCTCCCTCCTCCTAGCAGCTGGTACGCAACTCTTTTCAATTCCCCTCCTCTCTGCTCTGCAAATATCCAAACATTCTTGAACTGGGAGAAGTCAATTGCCTCTGGTTTTGCCTCCTTCTCTATCTCCTCTATTGCTTCTGTTGGACAGGACTCGATGCAGGCATTGCAGCTGTTGCAGTTGTCCTTGATCTTTGCTATACCGTCCACCATTTCAATGGCTTCAATGGGACAGGCCTCGATACATGACTCGCAGCCTGTGCATTCCTCCTCTATGACTCTCACTACCATGCTATCACACCACATTATCATCTTTCAATTTGGAAACTAGATCTTTCGCCATCTCTTCGGTACTGCCTTCCAGTATTATGCCCTCTCCGTGGGGCTCGGGTGCAAAGGACCTCTTTACCTGCGTGGGCGAGCCGTCAAGACCTATCTTGGATGGATCCGCTTTGATGTCCTTGGCCGTCCAAACAGGGTACTCTGCCTCTCTGCATGCCTCAACTATGCCCTTCACAGAGGGGTACCTGGGCTTGTTTATCTCCGCGATTACCGTTATCAGGGCTGGCAAAGTTGTTTCGATCTTCTCAAAGCCATCTTCCAATGCCCTCTCCGCTTTCAGGGTTTTACCTTCGATCTCAAGCTTGCGAACGTAAGTGACCTGCGGCAAACCCAAGCACTCGGCAACCTGCGGCCCTACCTGAGCGGTATCGCCGTCTATGGCCTGTCTGCCGCACATGATCAGATCGTATTCTCCCGCATTCTTTATCGCCGTGGCGAGAGTGTAGGAGGTTGCCCATGTGTCGGCACCTGCAAAGGCCCTATCGCTTAGAAGTACGTTCTCGTCCGTGCCCATGGCCTTTGCCTCCCTCAACGCGTCCAATGCCTGCGGCGGTCCCATGGAAATTACGGTGACCTTGCCCCCGAATTTTTCCCTCAGCCTGAGCGCTTCCTCGATTGCATGCTTGTCATCAGGATTTATTATGCTCGGCACTCCCTCTCTAATCAGAGTGCCTGTCTTCTTGTCCATCTTAACATCCGTTGTATCAGGAACCTGTTTTATCAGCACAACTATGTTCATATTCTTACCCCTCCATTCACTTCAACTTATCTCCTGCGATCACCATCCTCTGAACCTCTGAGGTGCCCTCATAGATCTCGGTGATCTTCGCATCCCTGTAAAGCCTTTCAAGAGGATAGTCCTTAATGAAACCGTAACCGCCATGGATCTGGATCGCATTTCTCGTAGCTCTGACGGCAACATCCGAGGCGTACAGTTTTGCCATGGCAGCCTCGACAGAATAACGTTTTCCCTGATCTTTTGTGAATCCGGCTTTGTAAACCAAAAACCTGGCTGCCTGAATCTCAGTGGCCATGTCCGCTATCATCCATTGTATGGCCTGGAATTTTCCTATGGGCCTGCCGAACTGCTCCCTTTCCTTCGCGTACTTCAGGCTCTCATCCAATGCCGCCTGAGCGATGCCCAACGCCTGGGCGGCGATGCCGATTCGTCCTCCATCCAGCGTCATCATAGCGACCCTGAAACCCTTGCCCTCTTCACCCAGAAGATTCTCCTTTGGGATATGCATGTTCTCGAAAACCAACTCAGCCTGAACTGAGCCCCTGATTCCCATCTTGTCCTCGATGGTGCCTATCGAGAAACCTGGGGTATTCTTATCGAGGATGAAGGCACTTATTCCTCTCGTGCCCTTGCTCTTATCGGTCATCGCAAAAAAAACGATCGTATCAGCAACAGCACCGTTGGTGATGAATATCTTACTTCCGTTAATTACGTACTCCTCTCCTTCGGGCTTCGCCGTGGTCTGCTGTGACGCCGCATCCGTGCCTGCACTGGGCTCCGTTAGCCCGAAACAGCCGAGCTTTTCGCCGCTTGCAAGGGGTGTGAGGTACATCTTCTTCTGCTCCTCGGTTCCGAATTTCTCTATTGGAAAACAAGCCAAAGAATTGTTAACGGCCATGATCACACCGTGCGATGCACAGACCCTTGAGATCTCTTCAACACCGATGGCATAGCTTACAGAATCCAATCCACCGCCGCCGTATTCTTTAGGTACCGTCATGCCCATCAGTCCAAGCTTCCCCATCTTTTTCACGGTTTCTTCAGGAAACTCGCATGTCTTGTCAATCTCTGCAGCGATGGGTCTGAGCTCTGCCTCAGCGAACTCTTGTACCATCTTCCTGACCATCGTTTGCTCCTTGGTCAAAGCGAAGTCCATAAGTTTCTTCCCCCAAGGGAATTGGCGTATGAGTTTTCGATTAAATAAGTTTTTTTACTACTTGTACTTCAGATCTTTAAAAAGGCATTAAAGGTAACCTCATCTTCTGTCATTTCGTCATGAATTTTTGTATAGGCGGGAGGAGTGGGAAAGGCGGTGGGACAAGAATCAGAAAAGAAAAAGGACATCCAAAAATTTTGAACAGATAGGACAGGTAAAAATTATCAAAACGCACCTGGCAAATGAAAAATTACTTATAGAAGAACTAACATATATTCTATATGGGCTAATTGAAAATTGAGTCTCGGGATGCCTCAATCCGATAGCATTAAATTCAGCCTATCAACTGCTTCCTCGAAGAACCGAGAGGTTTCTTTCATGTAAGGGAAGAAAGTGATTTGTAAATTTGGGAAGTGAGCGTTCTGCTCACTGGCACTGACAAGACCACTTTGAGTACACTGTAAGTTAGCTTAGAGCGGGCAAAGCAATTGCAATGTCCAACTCTGAGTCTCTTTTTCTGTATGCCCCAAAAGACGACCCTATAAGGGGAGGAAACTCACCTTTATCAGGGGGGATGCACGTGAACATGAAAGAAGCTGTAGTTAGATTTAGATTCGTGGTCATAGCCTTGAACTGCCTATTGGCTTCCATGTCCCTGATCAACCTTTACACCATAGCAACAGGGGCCGTTCAGGTGGATATTCCGGAAGAGGAGGACTTCGCATGGACGATAGACACCAAGGTGGAGGAGGCGAGCTTCCTTGCAAATTTTACAGTAACGAACCGCGGTGTGTACGATATATCGAACCTGGACATCCATGCAGTTGTAAGGACAGAGAAGGGGAACATGCTCATCGAGTACAGTCAAAATGATCTTTCGATACCAAGTGGAGAGACGAAAAAATTCAACATCGTTGCAGTGCTGCCTTTCGAGAGAATCGATAAAGAGGAGTGGAAGAATCTGATGGTAAACGATTCTGTCTTCTACTTGGATGTGGACATCAGGGCGAACTATCTATGGGGCCTCGGCACGTTCGTTGTGGACGATGTTTTAGAGTATCCCTGGAAGGCCCCGCTGAAGCAGATGGAGGGCAAGGCAGACAGCCAGTATGTGGATCTCTTAAATTTTCTGATCTCGGAAAATGCGAGCCTTAAGGCTTTCGCGGATACGATGGTTCAGAATTGGGACGAAAACCCGTTTCTAAGCCAGTTGGATTGGGACGACGCTTCGCTGTACTTGGAATCACGGCCCCTTGGTAACAACAACAGCAGAATAACAGTGAAGCTCAGCTTGGAGCTGTTTGGAGGTAAGCGAAGCGTGACAATTGAGTTGGTGATATTGATGAAAAAGGAGGCTGATAAGATTGACATCATACTCAAAGACTTCAGTTTCAAATACACGTAAATGGAGAAGGGTTTCAACGAAATCGCTCTTTGCATTGGTGTTCTACCTGATCATGCCGATCATGGCCATACTGATGATAGTAACAACGTATCCCGAGCTTTCAAGAGACAGGTTGTTCGGCATCGTGTACAGGATCGTGCCAATAAGCATAGTGCTGATTTTGATCTCGCAGTTCCAGGTCAGGTACGAGAAAGGCAGTAAAGGAAGGTTCGTTCTGAATGAGATTTATGTATTGCTTGTAGTGCTCTGGATTTTCGCACTGTTGGGCGGCGAGCCTGTTATTCACCAGACCTGGAACGAATACCAATTCAGCCTGCATATCTGGAATTATATCGCTTTGATTCTCTTTGTAACATTTCTAAATGTGATCTACTACATTATCGAATATCAGGCCTATAAGAATGAAGAACATGCAGGTATGCCTCTTGATAGGAATGAAAACTGCGAAGAAAGTGTGAATAAACCCAGAGGCGTTGTGATCACAACAATTTCGTCATAGTGATTTAGAAAAACTTTTATCAACGATATTCCTCCTCCCTTGGGAATGTTTTATTTCGATGCAGCGCCATAACCCCATCCATCCAAGGTAGGAAAAAAATGCAGAGGATAAGCACAGGCGTAAAGGGATTAGATGAGATGCTTCACGGCGGCCTGATGCCAAAAAGGCCTTACTTGATAACAGGTCCACCAGGCAGCGGAAAGACGACGCTCGGCATTCATTTTCTTATGGAAGGCGTAAAGAATGAAGAGAATATGCTGCTCGTGGCCCTTGATGAGCCTCCAAACGAAATCAAGACCAATGCCCAGGCATTTGGGTTTGATCTTGACGAGATAAGGATATTGGATGCTGTGCCTGATATACGAGGATACAGAAGAGGGGGGCCGATCAAGGATGTAGGCACTGTTCTGGATATTCATTCCATGCGTGATGTGAGGGACATAAGGCTTACCAGGAGCCTGAGGGCGATGGAGGTCTCGATACATTCCGTACAGAAGATGCTGAGACAGGATGCGGATGACCTTTACGATGCGACAGGTGAAATCTACTCGAGAGTTGTTATCGATTCCATGACCGCGTTGAAGATGTTCGGCATGGGGGGAGAGGATCAGAGAATACGTATACAATCGTTCATCAGATTTCTTTCGGAGCTGGAGGCCACAGTACTGATCATTTCCCAGACACCCAATCCTGAGCGTTTGGATACAGAAATATTGCTGGCTAGAGGAGAGATCAGGCTGCATAAATTTAAGGACGATAGGATAACCAGGCGGGGTATATCGGTGGAGAAATTCCGAGGTTCGGATTTTGATGATTACATAAGGCCTATGAAGATAACATCCAGCGGAATCGAGGTGCTGAGCAGGGAGACTTTTGAAGGATGATCGAATATGTGGGCTGAATAAAATGAAAAGCATTAACAGGCTGGGGACAGGCGTCGAAGGATTGGACAACATGCTTAAAGGGGGATTGATACCTGAGAGGCCGTATATATTATCAGGTTCCCCCGGAAGCGGAAAAACGATCCTCAGCATGCAGTTCCTAATCGAAGGGATTAAACGGGGCGAGAGGGTTCTATTCGTGGCACTTGAAGAGCCTGTTAACGAAATCAAATTCAATATGGAGTCGCTGGGTCTGAACGTCGGAAACGTGGAAATCCTAGATGCCAACTCAGACATAAGGAGGTACGAGCCAACACCGATAATGGAGATATCATCAAAAAGACGGGCCCAGAAGATACGGGATGTGCCTGCAACGATAAGAAAAACCCCTAGATTCAAATCGACAGTTGTGGGCGTTCATTCGCTTCAGACATCTCTGACACAGGAGTTCAGGAACAGCAGATACAGCAGAGTCGTCATCGATTCCCTAACAGCCCTCCGCTACTTTTGCATGGTGGGTGAGGAGGACATTCGTTTGCAGTCCTTCTTAAGATTTTTATCCGAATCCAAAGTGACATCGATGCTTACCGTCGAAACTCCTGAAAATTACAGCCTCATTCCTGAGATATTTCTGGCAAGGGGAGAGATAAGACTGCACAAGGAAAGGGAAAAGGGACGAATCAGAAGATCAATATCCATTGAGAAATATCGCGGCTCAGGGCATGACGAGAATATATATCCGATTGAGATAAGGAAGGGGGAGGGTGTTGTCTTGCTCGGAATGGAAGGGTGAAGGGAAGGTTAACCACCCCCGGCCAAATCAATATGTCCGAATTCTGCCTGAGATCAACAACAGCTCCACTCCAATGTAAATCAGGGCAATCCCCCATAATCCCAATATTACAGCGGTAAATAATTGTGAGGATAACTGAGTTAACAAGAAGATTATCAAAAAAATTCCAATCAACAAAAATATTAATCCTAGTATCTGAAGATACAGCCGTGCCCTTGCCCCTGCCATCCTATTGCCCAACAATTTTATGATATTAAATATTTATTATGCGGTAACAGCGAGTAAAAATCCAATCAAAAACCTTACTACCTAACACTTCCATTCACCTCTGTGGTCGAATGATGGAGAAATCAAAACCCAAGGGAATGACTTACGCCGAGGCGGGAGTGGACATAGAGAAGGAATCTCAAACCATTCAAACTTTAATTTCACAGATCAAAACAACTGGGAAAGGATTCGGAAAGCCTCTCGGCATCCCAGGACATTTTGCAGGTCTTGTGGATTTCGGAGAATTTGCGCTCTCGATGTGCACTGACGGTGTAGGCTCAAAGGTTTTGATAGCCAATGTCCTAAAGAAATGGGATACTGTAGGCATAGACTGCATGGCTATGAATGTAAATGATATGATATGCATAGGGGCGAAGCCAATTGCTTTCGTGGATTACTTTGCCGTTCAAAAACACGATTCAAAGATGTCAAAGGAGATCGGCAAAGGTTTGGCAAAGGGTGCCAAAATGGCCGGTGTTTCCATAATAGGGGGAGAAACCGCAACACTGCCTGAGATAGTTAAGGGCTTTGACCTGGCCGGCACTTGTCTCGGCTATGTGGAAAAGTCAAAGATCATAACAGGTGAAGATATTACTCCTGGAGATGTAATAATCGGCCTCAGGAGCTCAGGTATACATTCAAACGGTCTCACTTTAGCAAGGAAAATTGTGCGGAGTAAAAGGCTTTCCTATCACCATAAATTTCCCGGTACAAACATAAAAATAGGGGACGAACTGCTGAAGCCAACAAAGATCTATGTTAAAGAGATCTTGGAGATAGTTAAGATATTTCAAGTCAAGGGCATGGCGCACATAACTGGAGGGGGTTTGAGAAATTTGCCAAGGTTGAAAAAAGGCGTGGAATTCAGAATCACAGAGCCTTTTAGGCCGCAAGCTGTGTTTAAAAAACTTCAGGAATTGGGAAATGTAAAGGCCAAAGAAATGTATCAAACATTCAATATGGGAATGGGATTCTGCATTATCGCGGATAAGGGCGATGCAGAAGGAATATTGAAACTTTTAAAGGGTAGGACTGAGGCGAAGGTGGTGGGTAAGGTCGTAAAGGGAGATGGTGCAAGTATGCCAAGGTATTGGTTGTATTTTAGCAGGTAAAAAAGATCCTCACCATTCATGGATTATTTTTTTAAACCCCTACTCCTTTCCCTCTTCCGGTAGGTAGTTTGGCTGATGAAGAATTTGTGCCGTACGTTCGCCCCGAGGTCAAGATGCTCGAAATCACGGTTCGAGCCCTGATTCTCGGCATAATCTTATCTGTAGTCATGGCCGCTGCAAACGCCTATCTCGGCCTGAAGGTGGGTATGACGGTCTCGGCAGCCATTCCCGCAGCGGTAATTTCCATGGCAATATTCAAGGGTATGAAGGGCACCGTGCTGGAAGTAACATTGTCCAAGACCATGGCCTCTACCGGCGAATCGTTGGCAGCAGGGGTTATTTTCACCATACCTGCCCTGGTGATCATCGGAGTATGGGACAATATCGATTACGGCATTACAACTGCTGTTGCCCTTGTTGGCGGCACTCTTGGTGTGTTATTCACAATCCTTCTGCGAAAGATCCTGATCATTGACCTAGCTCTACCATTCCCCGAAGGCGTGGCTTCAGCGGAGGTCATCATCGCGGGGGAGAAAGGGGGAAAGGCGGCAAGCTACGTGTTCGGCGCATTAGGCATCGGTGCATTGTTTAAGACGTGTGGTTCCCTGATAGTGGAGGGTCGGGAGTATGCTTTTGGTCTCTGGAAGGATAAGGTACAGGGCGTTCTCGATGCGGGCAGAGTTAAGCTTTACGGTGGAGGCGATCTTTCTGTTGCATTGCTGGGTGTGGGGTACATAATAGGGGTAAGAATAGCATCACTCGTGTTTTTGGGTGGTGTAATCGGTTGGGTCATCATAGCCCCCATAATAATAGGTGTTAACGGTCTGCCTGTTAACGATGAGGGGGTGATTATCACCGATTTGGTAGAGGCCTTCAATCAGATCAGACTCGATCACCTGATATTTGTGGGCGTAGGCACGATGATCGTGGGCAGCTTCTACACGCTCTGGAAGATGAGGCACGCGATTATCAGCGGCTTGAAAAAAGCGTTCCCTTCAAAGGGTGCCATAGTGGAGGTGGAGGCCGAGTTAAGGACAGAGGTGGACCTTCCTGTACGCAAAGCCCTTATTTTAGCTGGGTTGTTGATAGTTCCCATTTTCGTAGTTTATTATTTCATTTCTGGAAATATAATATGGGCATTAGTATGTGCCATCGTGGGTTTCATAGCGGCATTCCTCTTTACAACCGTCGCAGGCTACCTTGCAGGCATAATCGGCAGCTCCAATAACCCCATCTCTGGTGTGACCATAGCAACACTGCTCATAGTGTCCATACTCTTATTTGCTTTGGGGGCTAGAGGTGAAATCGGCATGGCAACTGCAATAGGCGTTGCGGCCCTGATATGCTGCTGTGCCGCGATAGCAGGGGATGTTACACAGAGCCTGAAGACGGGGCAACTCATCGGCTCAACTCCAAAGTACCTGGAAATCTCCATGTTCATAGGTGTTGCCGCCGCTGCCGTTGTAATAGCACCCACTATTAATGTACTCCATGAGGCCTACGTCATAGGCAGCGAGAACCTGCCTGCACCTCAAGCATTTGCAATGAAAGGAATAGTTGATGGTATATTTGGAGCGAAAATGAACTGGCTTATGGTTCTATTCGGGATGGAACTCGCAGTTCTGCTGATAATATTGAATAAGCCTGTGCTGCCCATCGCGATAGGCCTCTACCTGCCGTTTTCATTGACTTTGCCCATAATGCTCGGGGGCGTTATTCACCTGCTGGTCGATAGGGCAATTGAAAGCAGATACGACTTGACGAAGGCAAGAGATGAGAACAAAAAGGAAAGGGAATCGAAGCTCGAAAAGATCAAGGAGAAGGTTCATAACAAGGGTGTGCTGTTCAGCTCCGGGCTTATCGCAGGTGAGGCGCTCATGGGCATCATCTTAGCTGTTTTTGTTGTCCAGGGGATGCCGCTTGGCATCATAGGGGAGCCGATAATCATACTGGGCGTGCTGATATTCCTGCTCATAGCATTTGTACTTTGGTGGCTGGGGCACAGAGAGATCGAAGGTGAAGGGTTAGAGTGACTTATTTAGCGGGCATCGGGATAGAATGGCGAGGAAAAAAGAAGCTCAGAACATCCTTGATATGATACCCGTTCGATCGTATGAATGGGAAGAGAAGGAGAACGTGATCGTAAAAGTGCCCAGGTTCAGGAGCAGATTGGGACAGAAGTTCTGCAAGCTGATAAAAAAGGACCGAACCTATAATGTGAATCTGGACAAGTATGGCTCAGAGGCATGGAAAATGTGCGATGGAAAGAGGACCGTTAGGGCAATTGGCAAAGCTCTTAAAGAAAAATTCGGAGAGGAAATCGATCCCGTCTATGAAAGGATGGGGGAGTTTTTCAATATAATGGAAGCAAATAGATTGATAACATATAAAAAGATGAACCTCATATCAGGTGATGTTGAGGGTGCAGATAATGGCGTTGATTGATGGAGCGAAAACGGCGGTTAATACCTGCATGGGTGTCAGGAGAGGCGAGGTCGTATTGATAATAACTGACACCGAGAAAGAGGCCATCGGTGAGGCGCTTTTCGAGGTTGCCAAGGAGGCCAGAGCAGAAGCGGTCCTCGTGAAGATGCTGCCCAGGACGAGGCACGGCGAGGAACCCCCCAAATCCATAGCCGAGATGATGAGGAATGCCGATGTCATAATCGCCCCTACTGCATATTCCCTCACCCACACTCAGGCCAGGAAGCGGGCTAATAGGGCTGGCGCGAGAATAGCCACCATGCCCGGAATAATCCAAAAGATGATGAGCTCAGGGGGCATGACCGCAGATTTTAAAAAGATGGAGAAGAGTGTGAACAGGCTGGCCAAGATATTGGAGGGGACAAAGACATTAAGAATAACCACCAAAATTGGAACATATCTTGAGGTGAGTGTCGAGGGCAGGAAATGGTACAAGGATACGGGTATATGCCACAAGAAAGGCGAGTTCATGAATCTACCAGCAGGTGAGGTGTTCATCGCTCCCAGGGAGGGGACAGCCAACGGCAAGCTGATCATAGATGGAGCTTTTTGGGAAGTCCTCAAAGAACCTGTGAGCATCGATGTCAAGGACGGTTATGCCAAAAGAATCGTGGGCACCAAGGAGATAGCAAAGCAGGTCTCAATGGGAGGGAAAGAAGGCAGGAATATCGGTGAAGTGGGCATCGGCATGAACCCAAAGGCGAAGATAATAGGCAACGTGCTGGAAGATGAAAAGGTGATGGGCACTGTACATGTGGCTTTGGGCGACAACTCCACCTTCGGAGGAAGATGCAAAGCCGGAATTCATATAGACGGCATAATCAAGAACCCCACGCTTTTAGCTGATGACAAGCTCATTATGGAGAACGGAAAGTTGGTGGTTTAAGGTTTCATCTCCTGGAATACCTGCCCATGAGCACCGCCTCTGCAATTTTGTGCTCCTCTACCATTTTGTAGAAGTTGTTTTCGTTTACTCCTTCCAAGACCCCAACATTAAGGGCGTAGAGCTTGAAGAAGTACCTGTGTGTTCCTCCTGGTGGACACGGCCCTCCATACTCAGGTTTTCCGAAGTCATTTTTGACCTGGGCTGCCCCGCTGGGGACGCTGCCCTGCGGTATCTCCCGCACATCGGGCGGGATGTTGCAGGCAAGCCAATGAACCCAGGTTCCCATCGGTGCATCAGGATCGTCCACTATCAGGGCAAAGCTCTTCACGCCCTCTGGGACATCGTCCCAGGCCAGATGGGGCGATAGGTCTCTACCGTCACAGGTGAACATCTGTGGTATCATACCCTCATTCTCAAACTCATTGCTCTTCAATCTCATGGTATCTCCCCAAAACGGATTATCGTGTTAGGGGTACAAATGCTTTTTCCATCAGGAAAACGATTATCTACCAGCTTCACCATGAGGTTATCTGTTCATAGCTTGAGCACTCAAAAGAGGCATGTCCAATGTCGTCACCTGAGAAGATCATGAGGAAGAAAATCAAAGCCGCAAAGCTCATGAAGAAGATCATGGCCGAGCATTTCCTGGAGGCTGATAGAGCAGCCAAAGAGGAGAGGGAAAAGGTGGCATGGTGCACCAGCGTCGGCCCGGTAGAGCTTCTAACTGCCTTCGGATTCAAGCTGTACTTTCCTGAGAACCATGCTGCTGTACTCGGCTCCGGGAGAACCGCTAATGATTACATACCCATCGCTAACGCTGCAGGGTATTCACCAGATATCTGCTCCTACCTCACAAGCGATGTGGGCGCCTACATTAAGAAAGAAACCCCTCTCAGCAGGGCCTATCAAATCGAGTCTGTTCCAAAACCTGATGTCCTCGTCTACAATACGAACCAATGCAGGGATGTGCAGGAATGGTTCTCGTACTATGCCAGGGAGTTCAATGCGCCGATTCTGGGAGTGAACGCTCCAAAGGCCGTGGACACCCTGGAGGAACATCATATAAGGGATGTTGAGGAGCAGTTGAAGGCCATGGTGGAGCCCTTGGAAAGAATATCAGAAAGGAAGTTCGATCCTGATGCCTTAAGTGAGGCGGTCAGGTTATCCTTGGAGGCCACCGAGCTCTGGAAGGATGTTTTAGACACAGCTACGAATGTTCCCTCGCCGCTGACATTTTTCGACGGCGCGATACATATGGGGCCAATCGTGGTGATGCGTGGCTTGGAAAAGGCTGTGGATTATTACAAAGTGTTGAAGGCCGAAATGGAGGAAAGGATCAAGAACGGTATAGCCGCTGTGGAAGGGGAGAGATTCAGGCTTTATTGGGATGGCATGCCCATATGGGGAAAGCTCAGAGCTCTGTCAGAACAGTTCTCCAAGCTGAGAACCTCCATCGTCGCCTCAACGTTCTGCAACAGCTGGATTTTCGACGATTTCGATCCCAATGAGCCGTTCTACAGCATGGCAGAGGCCTATACGAAGGTATTTATCAACAGGTCTGAGAGGATCAAGGAAGGGTACATGGAGGAGATGGCGAAGAAGTTCAAATTAGACGGTATAATATTCCACGACTCCAAGACCTGTCCCAGCAATTCCAATGCGAGATACGGTATGCCTGCCCGGATTCGGGAGAGATTGGGCTTGCCCACCCTCATCGTAAGCGGTGATCTGAACGATCTTAGATGCTACTCGGAGGAGCAGGCAAGGACCCAGATAGAGGCGTTTATAGAGCAATTGGAGGAAAATTGAGTGGAGAAAAATTTCTTCAGCGGAGTGGATGTTGGCACATCGGCAACCAAATGCGTTGTCATTGATGACAACGAGAACATTCTGGGATTCTCAGTAAAAAGGACCACCACGAATTTGGGGGGGTTGGCCCAAGGGGTGTTCGACGAGGCAATCGGATCATCCGAAATTCCAAAAGATGCTGTGAAGTACATCGTTGCAACAGGCTACGGCAGGGAAAACGTGATTTTCGCGGATGAGATGAAAACGGAAATAAGCTGCCACGGTAAGGGCGGTTATCACCATTTCAAGCATCTCAGCAGTGATTTGGCCATCGTGGATATAGGCGGCCAGGATAACAAAGTGATAAGGTTGGACAAGAACGGCAAGATGCTCAATTTCAAGATGAACAGGAAATGCGCCGCTGGCACGGGTGCTTTTTTGGAGGAGATCGCACATAAACTCGACATCCCTTTGGGGAATCTGGATGAGCTGGCCAGGAAGGCTACCAAGGACCTAGAGCTTGGAAGCTACTGCACGGTCTTCACCTCTACGGAGATACTGGGACGAATAAAAGAAGGTGAGACGAAAGAGAACATGGTTAAAGGCGCCTTTCTTTCGGTGGCAAAAAGGATCATGGAAATGGAAAACCTCCCTGGTATTGTGGTGATTACTGGGGGTGTGATCGCCTACAATCCTTTGATTGGTGAGATATTGGAAAAACAGTTAAATGTTCATGTTCATATACCTCCAAAACCTCAGTTCATAGGTGCATTTGGCGCAGCCCTGATCGCCAAGGAGCATTTTCTTGGAAACGCTTCAGGTGGTTAGGGTTCATCTCGGGAAAAATCACAAGATTAGTATCCCGGACAAAGGGGGGGAGATAATATGACCAAATGGTTGAACCTAGGAGAAATCCTCAGCGTGAATGCAGAGAAGCATGCAAACAAACTGGCAATCAAGGAGGCAAAAAGGCAGTTGAGCTTCTCGGAATACAACATTCGAGCCAATCGCCTGGCCAATGGATTGATGGGCTTAGGGCTTGAGAAAGGTGACAGGGTGGCGATCATATCCTGCAACTGTCTTGAGTTCATGGAAGTCTACGCTGCCGTTGCCAAGGCAGGTATAGTGGTGGTCCCAATAAATTGGCGCTTGACCCCTGTCGATACCGAGTATATAATCAACAATTCAGATGCCAAGGCCCTGATCGTCGCTGAGGAGTTTGTCGATAAACTGAACGGGATCAAGAACAACCTAAAGAACGTGCCTTCGGAGAATTACATCGTTATCGGTGATGACACGCCTTCTGGCTACAAGAATTTCGAGGAAATGGTGAACTCCTCACCCGACACCGAACCCAATGTGGAGGTGGACATCAAAGACACTTGGATACTGCTCTACACCTCAGGCACAACCGGCACGCCGAAAGGTGTGCTCAGGTCGCATGAATCCTATATCGCGTTTTTCCTCATAAACGAGGTGGAGTTCGGTTACACCTTGGACGATTACGCCCTGATACTGATGCCCCTCTGCCATGTGAACTCAACGTTTTATTCCTTCGTTTTTACATACATCGGTGCGTCTGTTTACGTGCAATTGGAGAAGGGCTTCGACCCCGTGAAAATACTGGAGATAATTGATAGAGAAGGCATAACCTTCAGTTCCATGATTCCAACACACTACAACATAATACTCAACGCGCCTGAGGAGGTCAAGAAAAATTTTAATGGCGGCTCCATAAAACAGCTGCTCTGCTCCTCCGCTCCGGTAAGGAAGCAGACGAAGCTGGATATAATGAAGTTCTTTCCGAATGCAGCGCTGTTCGAGGCCTATGGATCAACAGAAGCAGGCTTGGTTACGATTCTCAGGCCAGAGGAGCAATTGAAAAACCTTGGTTCCATTGGAAGAGAATGCGTTGGCACGGATCTGATCAAACTTCTCGATGAGAACGGCGAGGAGGTGGGCATAGGAGAGGTTGGAGAGCTGTTCTCCCGGGGCCCAATGATGTTCGATGAGTACTACAAACTACCTGAAAAGACCAAGGGATCCTTCAGGGGCGAATACTTCAGCGCCGGCGACATGGCGAGGAAGGACGAGGAGGGCTATTATCACTTGGTGGACAGAAAGGCGAACATGATAATAACTGGCGGTGAGCATGTGTATCCTTCTGAGGTGGAGGAGATAATATCGCAGCACCAAAAGGTCTTTGACGTGGCAGTAATCGGTGTGCCGCATGACAAGTGGGGGGAGGCTGTGAAGGCCGTGGTGATTCCCAAGGGTGAGGAGGAACCCACAGAGCAAGAAATCATCGAGTTCTGCAGGGACAAGATGGCAGGCTACAAGAAGCCGAAGACCGTGGATTTCATCAAGGCAGAGGAGATGCCGAGAACCACAACAGGCAAGATCCTTCATAGGGAATTGAGGAAGAAATACAGCGGCTTTGGGGTCTGAGACAAGGCATCAACCCAACAGTTAAATATGATCATTCCTTCAGGCCAGTGGCATGTGATTGGGCTGACAGGAGTCTATAAATCCGTTCGATATTTGGAGAGAAAAATATGCGTAGCAGTATATGGGACATGGAACTCTCGGAGGGAAAATACAAACGCAGTTGGTGGTGGTGGTTCTGGCTTTTCTTCATTGAAAACAAGGAATATCCACGGCATCCTAAGCAACTGGCTGTAATGTGGTCTACAAAGGATTGCAACAGGTTCAGGATAAATGATATGTGGTGGGTCAGGAAGAAAGGCATTCGGAGAATAGGGGACAGGATCGAGTTTAACGGCACGCTCGGTGCATGGTTCTATGATGGTAGAAAGATGATAGAGCCTTTGTTCCTTGCGAAGCGTGATTTTTTGGTAGAGGATAACAACGGCCATGGAAGGCTAGTTTCCCGCGATAATGACGATTACGTTCTTTCCGGCGGTCCGGGGCATTATAAGCTATCTCTCAAGAAGGACGGTTTAAAAATCGATTTTGATTTGACATCAACAGGTGACCGCCTCTCAGCGCATACGCTCACAAAGAACAGTTTCTTTGGTGGCTACGGTTTCGATATCCTCAAGATCCGCAGGATGAATTTAAACGGTCACATAAAGAACGGTCCTGAGGAAAACGAGGTGAAAGGCACTGGGTACTTCCAAACGGTGAGGATCCGCGCACCTATTACCCCTTCATGGTATTGGGGCACAGTGCACATGTATGACGGTTCATACCTTCAGTACTACATGCTTCATCTGGGGCCTCCGATGTTCAGAAGGAAAAAAACCCAAACAAGCGCCTTGGATTGGGGTGAGTTGTATATTACGAAGAGCATCAGTTTTTATTTCAAAGGCGAGGACAGGTTCTACAAATTCAAGGATGTGAAAATCTCGAAACAATTCACCAAGGAGGGACTTCCCATTTTCAGATTATCGGGAAAGAAGGGAGGGCAGAGGATAAGCTTCACATTGAATACCTATTCCAGGGCCTGCTGGTACTTTGAGCAGCCCATGCTGCGTTTGATCAAGACCCTTATGTACTACAACGAGTACCCTGTTACATTATCCAGGTTTTCCCTGGAAAGCGGCGGCAGAAGAATTACGGAGAAAGAACTTGGAGGCGGTGTGGGAAACAGCGAGCACAGTTGGGGGTTTTTGAGATAGGCCTGTTTTCAATAACATAATCAAATCGAATAAAATATTTCAATTCATTCAAAAATTGTTCTAAAACTATTATATATACTCCGAAACATGTATATAGATGTCCTATGGGGAGGGACAATAACTATCCAGGAGCGGAGTGGAAATGAATGAAAAATATCTATGGGCTTCAAGGAAAAAGATAGTGTCTTGGTTTTTAATCGGCATCCTCGTCTGCGCTGGACTTGCCATATTACTGCCGATATCAAATGAGGTTACCGCTGTCTACAACATCCCAAGCGGTAAGGACTGGGATATGGACGATCTGGTGGCAAACTCCAGTGGAGCCGTGACCATGGGAATGTTGGGGGATTATTATGTACATGATACTATAAATATATCCTTCAATTCCAGCCTAACCGTTGATCCCGGACAGACGGTTTATTTTGACATTCGCACAGGTTTTAACGTCTACGGTCATCTTAATGCAATGGGTGATAATGTCAGCATGATCACATTCACCTCCAATGCCAAACCCCAAAGCCCTGATGACTGGGACGGCATCTCGTTCTTCGGCGGCACAGGGGATATCGATTATGTTTCGATTTCTTACGCTGATGATGGGGTCCTTATTGCGAACACATCGATCACGATAACGAACAGCGAATTCACGAACAACGTTTGGGGCATCCATTTAATGGGGGGAGGAAGTTCCATTGATGGCTGCACCTTCACTTCCAACGGTGTATATCCGGATCCCATCCCATCCAAATCCTGGGGAGGTGGGGTGTTTGCAGATAACTGTTCTTATGTGATGAACACCGTCGAGAACACCGATTTCATCGACAATGTCGGCGGTGTCAGGGTGGAATCGTCCATGGTCCATATAATCAGCAACCACTTCTCGGACAATACGGTCTATGGCGTCTACTCCCAAGCCAGCGGCGATTATTTGCAGAATTATGTGCAGATCATGGACAATGATATCATGTTCAACGAGTACTACGGCATATACACAAGCCTCGGCTATGAAGGTTCATACATGTACAACAACAATATTACACACAACATGGTGGGAATACATATCGAAAGCGGCGCCCCGGGAACCACGGGAGGCGGCGGAACCATCGACGGCAACTATATCGCCTATAACTGGATGAATGGCATCGAATGCTATGGTGGGGGAGCTGATCCCTGGGCATACGGGCCCTTCATCAACGGAAACGACATTCTTTACAACAATATCTCTGGAATATATCTCGAGGAGTCGGTTCCATATGTCGATAACAACGAAATCGTTGGCAACTTCTACGGGATATACGCCTATGATTCTGATTTCGATATGTGCAACTGCCATTTCGATTATAACCAATATGCTATATGGGCGAACCTCTCGGATATTCAAGTAAAGGACAGCGAGATAATTACGAGCTATTCATACGATTATCATCTTGAAAATGATGCATATCTCATCTCCCTTAATACGAGTTTCAACGACTACGCTGTCCACTTTGTTGACGGCCTGTCAACTTTGGAAGTGCAGTGGTATCTCCATATTTTGGTTAACAATGCCTCCGGACCTGTTGATTCAGCTGATGTTACCCTTTCCGACAATGCAAACGGCACCTGGAGCCAAGGTTATGTGACAAATGCCAATGGCTGGCTGAAATGGATCACGGTAACTGAATATATAAGAACCCTGACCGACTGGGTTAACTATACCCCCCATAACATAACCGCGTGTAAAGACCTTGAAATCGGGTATGCAGAGCCTTTCATGGACATGAGCAAGCATGTGATCGTAGATATTTCCGATGGTATACCACCAGTGCCTCCCTTACCGCCTACAGAACTGGATATAATATTGGTACCGCCAAGCGGTCCAAGCGATCCTTACGGTGAGTTGGAACTCACCTGGTCGGCTTCACCAGATGACGGAAGCGGCGAGAACGATGTTGATAGGTACAATATCTACAGGGCAGACTCTATCGATGGACCATATACCCTGGTAGGCTACGTTTCGGCCACCGGTGCACCCCATTATTCCTATCAAGACAACGATGTGGGTGATGGGGAATGGAGCAATTACTTCTATATAGTTCGAGCAAAGGACGGCGACGGACTTGAGGATGGCAACGAGAACAAGGTGGGCAAGTTCGTGAGCTATCTTGACGAGGGGTGGAACATGATATCAGTTCCTCTGGAACAGACCAACACCTCAAGGGAAACCGTATTGCAGACCTTGGAAAACAACTACGTCTCCGTATTCGGCTACCATGCTGGAAAATCCAGGCCCTGGCTGCATTGGCATAGGGACAAGCCCAACAAATTCAACGATGTCATAGAAATAAACCATAAAGAGGGTTATTACACCGATATGTATGTTGCTGACCATCTCGTCACCGTTGGCAAGGTTGCACCTCAGACTGAGATAAACCTGAAAGCGGGCTGGAACTTGATAGGATATCCCTGCCTGACCGAGAGGTTGCGGAATGATGCACTTTCTTCCATCGCCGGTAAATACAACATTGTAGAGTACTACGACACTGCCTCTGATAAGGAAGTCAGGATCGAATGGGATGACCCCATGATGCCAGGCCTTGGGTACTGGATTCATGCAACCGAGAACTGTGTATGGACGATCATGAACTGAATGTAAACATTCGTATGACTAAAAAAATCAGGCTATATATCATGATATGGAACATTCAAAAAACGTTCTAAACGTTCCACCCCCTGAAGGGGGTGGGGTTTTAATTGAAGTCTGTTAGCCT
>CBDUXN010000016.1:0-34443 GCA_965371185.1 uncultured Thermoplasmata archaeon | reverse complement strand
TGGTAAAACAAGAAGATAATCTTTACCGTGCTACACTGTAGCTGTCAAAGATGGGGTATGGCTGATTAAAACGGACGAAAACGGGAATGAACAATGGAATCAAACCTTTGGTGGATCAGAAACGGACAGAGGATATTCAGTCCAGCAGACCGCTGATGAAGGGTATATAATTGCAGGATATACAAATTCTTATGATATTGGGAATGGTGATGTATGGCTGATTAAAACTGACTTATCAGGCAATGAGGAATGGAACAAGACATTTGGTGGAGCAGATTACGATTATGGTTATTCAACTCAGCAGACATCTGATGGGGGCTATATTATCACAGGATTTACAGATGGTTCCAATAGTATATATCTAATAAAGACAAACGAAACTGGTGAGATAATATGGGAAAAAATATTTGGTGGAGGGAATCGAGAGGGTCGTTCGGTTCAACAAACTTCAGATGGCGGTTATATAATTACAGGTAATATTGGTTATAATTGGGATGTGTTCCTGATTAAAACCAATAAAACAGGTTGCGTTGAATTTATGTCTGGTTACCTAATCTCAACTAATTTACTTTTAGGCCAGGAAGCATTTTCAATTGACACTTTTGATTGCAGTGCATCTATTCCTACTGGGAACAATATTAAGGTTCAATTTTCGCAGGACTTAATTAATTGGTACAATTCCAGTGGGGTGTTGGATGCTTGGGATATTTTAATTGACGGTAGAAGACTATCTGATTTATCACTTCTAGGTTGGCAAGGAGCAAACTTTTATTACCATATGAATTTCACATCCGATGATATAAATGCCCCAAGTGTTCAGCATGTTGTTGTTTTTTTCACACAATACCCTCCTACTGGTAATTTGGTGTCCCAGTCGTTCGATGCCAGTGTCGGTGTGAATTGGACAACTATTAGCTGGACAAAAAACCAAACTAACGATGATATCAAATTCCAGTTGAGATCTGCTAGCTCCGAATCAGGTTTGTCGAGTGAGAATTTTGTAGGTCCTGATGGCACAGGCTCAACTTATTATGAAACTTCAGGTGCTGGTATCTGGAATGGGCATGATTCTGACCAGTGGATTCAGTACAAGGCATATTTGGGATACAGCAGTGGAAGTGATATACCTATTTTGAAGGATGTAGCGATATTTTACAATCATTTTCCAATGGAACCAGAGCTGGTTGCTCCTGTAAATGATATAATTTCAAGCAATAGTACACCATTGTTTAGTTGGGATTTTTTCGATTCAGATGGGTCCCAAGGTGGATTTCAAGTCCTGATCGATGATGATATTGGATTCGGCAGTGTCGATTACGATGGCGAAGAGCAAAGTTCTACAGATCAAAATTGGCAATTCCCCGAAGGTACTGGATACGCCGTCATTGCTGACGGGACCTGGTATTGGAAGGTTCGAACCAGGGATAATGATGGGGATTGGGGGCCTTATTGTGATCCAAATATTGTAACAATAGATGCAACTCCCCCTTCCATTACCCATTTACCTGTTACAAGTGGAACAACAGGTGTACCAATTAACATCACTGCAATTGTAACAGAAGATGGAAGCGGTATAGAAACTGTGAAATTATATTATAAAAAACCCACAGAGACTTCCTACGCCGTGCAAGTAATGACTGCGGAGGGAAATATTTACTCAGCGGAAATACCCGGAACAGTGGTTACATCGGAAGGGCTTGAATATTATATTGAAGCAAAAGATAATGCGGATCCTTCCAACATCTTATATTTTAATACATCCGGCAATTCCGATACAGAACCTGATACATCAAATGACATCGATATAACTATTACCGGTGCCGATTCAATTTATCCTTCGGTAATTGATTGGTCTCCGAGAGGTTCAAAAGTTTCTGTGGATACCACAATCTCAGTAGCATTTAGTGAACCAATGGATCAATTATCAACGCAAGATGCATTTTCGATAACTCCATATGTGAATGGGGTACCTTCGTGGCTTGGGACGACTCTTACCTTCACACCTGAGTCACCTTTAGCAGAGGGAACACAATATAATGTGACCATCACAACACAGGCAAGAAATTCAGATGGCATAGGTCTCCAGGAGAACTTCACTTGGTCGTTTATTACCGGAGGTGTGAAGGAAAAAGAACCATCTTTTTGGGAGACTTGGGAGCCGATAATTACGTTACTAACAATTCTAATTTCAGTCTTTGCCTTCGTTATCGGTTTTTTATCTATAAGAAAAAAGCGCGGCAAACTTCACCAATATTTAGAAAGAATTGATGATACCTTTAACGAATATAAGAAGGAATATCAGACATGCGAAAAGGAACTGATTACGCTCAGAGAAGGCTTAAAAGGGGAGGTTAAGAAAGGTAAACTTGATGAAAACCACTTTCTGATCTTGGATAAGAAGATAGATGACTATTTGAGGGAAATGAAATCCTTGGAAAAAGTTAGTAAAGAAACTGAGAAGGTTAAACCCGAAGAAGAACCAGAGCCAGAAGAAAAATCATCTGAAGATTAGAATTTCTCAAGTTCCCCTTCCCGCAGCATGTCCATATGTTTGTTAATGTTCTTTGTCACCATATTGTATCTCAGAATGTTCTTGAAGAACCTTATGCCCATGAAAATCCAGAGAAAGCTCAGATACCCTGAATACTGGATATGGCCTATGTTAACCATTTCAGCCCAAAGGGAGAGGCAAAATGCGAGAACGGTAATACTCAGAAGAAAAACCCAGAGAGCTGCGGAGGCAAGGAATTCCTTCGCTCTTGGTAAATAATCGAACCACATCTTCAAATCCGCGGCTTTCTTCGTTATCCTAGTTAGGTTCTTATTGGAAGCGAGCATCCTCTTTTCAAGCTCTTTGAAATCCTCAATGGAGGGGAAATCTTTCTTTTCCTCTTCCCCTTTGGGTTTGACAGATTCATCCTCCTTGAACTCGCGGATCTTGGCAAATAGCTTTTGGGTCTTGATGGCCCTTATGATCTCGATATTTTTCTTGTATTTGTCGTCGAATCTCTCGCTCTGGGAGTAAATAAGTGCAGAGGCGAGAATAAGTCCAATGAAAATCACAACGCCCACCCATATTATAATCTCATACAGTTCATCCACCTCCACTTTGCAGGTAGACATACTCTGGATATATCGAATGTAAATACTGCAACATTCCAGTAGGTCCCATGCTTGTAGTAACGATACGCATGAAATCCATATCCTCCCTCAACCCCTCTGGAAGCTTTGAAATGAGCTTTTTTGCTTTCTCGGCACCGCTATCGGTTATCATGTAATTCCCCCCATACTTTGAGGGTTCATCCCCTTTATTTTCAAACATCCCTGTTGAGATGAGCTGGTTCATGGCATTTGCCACATTCTTGCTGTAAGGGCCTGAACCAGTGCTTGTGAATCCGAATTCCAGCTCCAAGGAGGGCAATACCTCTTTTGTGAATATGAGCATCTCGTTCATAATAGTGGGTGCATCCCTGGGTCTTCTCCCATCCTTATCATAGATCACGGCCAGCACCCAATCTTCTATTGTCATTTTTGGTAAATCATCTGACTTGGTATTAGAACGGGGTTTTTTGGCCATGCGATCCTCCTTTTTCAGAATGCAAAAATTTCGAGATAGTATATAAACATATTGATTAAAATATCAGGGTGTTTTTGTGTTGCTTGTCTTCTTAGCCCACCCACTTGCCCCCTCCTCCCCCCCAATAAATCCATTTAATTATCAATCTGTAAGACTTAGGCCGAGATCTAGGGCAAGCCTTTGTGCCCTCATAAATTCCTTGTGATCAAGTCTTCTGGTCAGCTCCTCATAGTCGTACGCATTGTACTCTGGACGGTACTGATCCATAACATTAACCCTCACGTTCTCCAGGTTCCCGGCTATCCATTCCAGAATAGGCTTGGTGCAGCAGTCGAAATGTCCGGGCAGAACAAGATGCCTTATTATCATCTCGCACTGGGCCTTTGCGATTTTATGGTTCCTGGTTATGACCTCCCAATAATTCTTCACATTGGAAAGCCTCTTCGCACACTGGCTGTTTCCGTATTTGAAGTCAGTAAGGTATAAATCGATAATTCCATCCAGAAGCCTCAGTGTTTTTTCTGTAAGGTAGAGGTTGGAGTTCCAGACCTGAGGGGTGTTCACATTAGAAAAAGTGAGCACCTCGATAATGAAAGGGAGATTCGAGGTCGGGTCACCCCCGACCCAGTTAACGTTCCTTGTGGACTCGCTTCTACGCTCTATAATCTCTGCGATCCTCCTGGGGGACTTTACATCGCCGCTTTTCGGGTTCTGGCTTATGTCCCAGTTCTGGCAGAACACGCAGTTGAATGTGCAGCCTGCAAAGAATATCGTGTGGGAAGGTACGAGCTCGGGCTCCTCGCCCCAATGGATGAATTCTGTGGAGATTCTCGAATTGAGAACCCTGCAGTGCCCCTCCTCGCCTTTCAACCTGTTTGCACCGCATTTTCTCTCACAGAGTTCGCAGTTTGACAGCATCTGCCTTGCGAGCTTCAATTTCAGTTCAAGCAGTGAGGTTTTTGGATTTTTTTCCAATTCATTATTTCCAAGCCTCACAACACCCTCCTCATGAGCTTTCCACAGCTCCTCCTCCCCCTCACCAAAATCTATGTCCACTGGCAGCTCCTTGCATTTGAGATAGGAGGCTCTTTTATTATCCTCCAGAATCTTGAAATAATTGGGCAGGATCTTCTTTGCTTCACTTAGATCTTCGAGACGAACTTTAAAGAGCATATGCATCACATATATTCCAAGGACTTTATCAGCCTGTCGCCTATTTAAAGCTCCATGGTATACTTTGTGGGTCCTCTTCATCCACCCTAAGTAAATAATTGTCACGGTGTTAGAGAATTATCTCGGATTAGGGCCTGTAAATTACGAATTCCAACCCAAAAAATGTCCAAACCTAAGCCGCCTTCCCTTCCGTCTCACTTCTTGTATATCGTATGCCCGCACTTGCTGCATTTCCAGAGCTCGAACAGGTCCTGACCCCTGGAAAAGGGTAAAAGCACGCCCTCGCTGCACTGCGGACATTGTGGAAATATTGCATTCATTCCCCACCAACCTCCATGTTATTATTTTATATATTTTCCTGTATTAATATGTGAAAAGGCGTTATATAATTTAAATGTTGGGTATGATTGAATGGTGGAGCCTCATTATAAGATTTTGATGTATATTGCACATGGGTTGCCAGGCTCCCAACCAGGATATGGGTCTATGGTTTCAATATGGAAGAACCCTAATTTCTCGTAGAATTTTCTTGTGAGCTCATAGGGTTTATTGTCAACATCTTCAGATAATGTCTTTACTTTCAATAAGGATACGCCCTCAGCCCTTAAATCATCTGAAATGTATTTGATCAAATCTGTGCCAATTCCCTGATCCTGTCTTTCTTTCCTAACTGCTATCCAAGATATTTCAGCGACATTTTCATTTAGGCGGTCTATTGTAGCGAAGCCAACTAATTCTTCCTTTTCCATGGCAATGTAAAGGTTATGGTTTCGCAAGTCCCTGCTCATGGCTGAAATGGCTTTTTCACTGAAATACTGGTTCAATTCCTTTGCGATCGAAAGGCATGACTCGCAGTGTTTTTTGCTTCCCTTAACAATCTCCATATTTTTCATACATTGATGGATATATGTTTAAGTTTTTTGGACAAAATATAGGAAAAATCTTAGACCTGTCTATTGAGGTAAAAAAAGAGCACAGGAAATGATAAAATCAGAAAAGTACCTTACGGCACCGCAACTACACCTTTTACCTCGGGAATCTCTTCCTTCAATACTCTTTCCACGCCCATTGTAAGCGTCAACTGGGACATTGGACAGCCGCCGCATGCTCCGGTTAATCGAACCTTGACCACTCCATCATCCCCAACTTCCACGAACTCGATGTCTCCGCCGTCCATCTGGAGTCCAGGTCTGATCTTCTCATCAATCACTTTCTCGATTTTTTCTCGCATCTTAACCACCGGTTCAGTCCTTATTTTTGACAATTCTGGACTTTGATGATATTAAAACTGGATTAAATAGTTTTGGGTGTGCCGGAGGGGGGTGAATGATCCCATTTCTGTCATAAGGATGGCCACTTTCGTATTTCTATTTATTTCCGATTCCGTTGTAAATTCCCAGCACATTCTGGATGTATTTTGTATGCAATCTCTCATGATCCACGAGCCTTCTTAAAACCTTTCTGGCAGTCCATAAATCACATGTTGGGCTCTTGTCTTTGTTGGGTTGAAAAACACCCTTCATTTTCTGCTCAGGAAAATTTCTGAGCATATCAATAACGATATTACGGGTCGCATTCAATAATTCAAAGACATCCCCAGGATAATCCTCTGGTAGGTCAATATTAAGGCGTGTGATGTACCAAGGCTCAACATATGCTATATGTTCCAAGCAATTTCTTATGGTTCGGGGTTTATCTGGGGGTTCCCAATCAAGGCATTCTTCAGTCACGTTAAACATGAAACTAAGCAAGTCCTTGCGGGAATATTCCATAAAGTGAATGGTTCTTTCGATATCATCCCTGCCCACACGAGTAACTTCAGACCAGAACAATGGCTCGGGTTTACCCGCCTCCACAGGATTGTAATCTACCAGAAGCATCTCAGCGACTTCAATTTCCACATCGGTACCCAGCTCTGGAACGCTTTCTCCATGTCTCTTTAGCCACTCAATCCATTTAGTTACCGCAATTCTCACCTTCTCTATGGCACTTTCCTTTGTTCGTCCGAAAACCCAGCAGCCAGGGCGGTCAGGAACGAAGGCACTTGTCGCTTGAGGGCTTACCTCAAGGCATACAGATACTTTCGAGATCATTCTTATCTACCATTTAGCATACATGTACGTTATTGTCATTATCGGCTTTACTTCTTACCCTTCTTTGATGGCGGCCTGAGACATCTTATAAAATAAACAAATAACCCGAAAAATAAAACAGCATTCACCAATTGGATATAGCCGTATTCTCTGTATATATATCCCAGAATGATTGGCAGCATCCCCCACGAGGTAGCGTAATAGAAAATCATGGCCAAAGCGCAGATTAAATGTAACAAACCCGCAATAATACAAATCTGTAAACATAATGCTGCTACCCTAAAGGAGGGACCAAGAAATCTCATCTTTAGCAATAATGCCCCAGCCAAAAAGAACCCGATAATGGAGGATACAATCGAAATATTTTCGACATAGTTGTGATAGTAAATTTCGACTTGAAGGTTCGAAGGGCCAAGTGACAGGAACAATAATCCCAATAATGTCAAGCAGAAGATAATATCGATTATGAGGATAGCTTGGATAAGAAGCTGAGACTTTCTATAATGTAATCCCTCTTGACTCATGAATGTCCTTCCTCTGAACCTTTTCTATTGTAGGAATTTGCTGGGTCGCTCCTCTTTTAGGGCTCCCTTCCCAAGAACCCCACCAAATCCTCTCTTGAAGGATGCCTTCCTTGCGGATCTGAAATGTAATAGGCTGCAACCGCATTTGCAAGCATCAGTCTCGATTCATCGGAAAATCCAATGAGCTCGCCAAATACATTCCCAGCATCCCACGCGTCCCCGGCTCCAGTTAATTGTTTTGGTTCTAGGTCGAATGTCGGAATCTCTATGGTTTCCCGATCTTCATAGTAGCTTCTCACGAAATTCTTCGTATGTAAATCTACCCTTGAATGTTTCCTGAGGCAGTTGATGGCTTTACCAAGATCATCTTCCTTTCCAAATCTCCTAACCTCGTCCTCGTTTAAGCTGAGCATGTCAATTAGTCCCTCATCTAATACGTCCCTGATCAATTCGCTTATGGCCTCAGATTCGCCTTGGCCTTTAGGAGAAGGATCCCCCGGGTCGAAGTAAGTCTTGCCTTTTCCCCCTTTCTTGGCCAGGCCGAATACATGCTTTGCCAATGCCGTGCCATGATCATTCAATCCCCAATCTGAAATGCATACGATATCCGCCTCCTTGATCAATTCATCATCCTTATCCTTTATACATTCTGGCCCAAAGTTTAACAGGGAGCCTGGATCACTCAACATAACGTTGGCTCCTTTAAACTCCATAGCGATGGTAAAGGCCAATTCCCCATCCTTGCTAACATGTGATAGGTCTACATTTTTTCCTTCAAAGAAGTACTCAAGCAGTTTGTATCCGAGTTCATTTGTCTTGGCTATCAAGTATGTTGGGACGTCTAAGGAGGCAAGGGCCGAAGCAAAGTTCGCTGCTTTCCCTCCTCTGCATAGGTCCTGTTTCAGAGGGATATTTCCCCCTCCCTGGCTCACAATTTCCGTAATATCACCAATAAACGATTCATAATCTTTTCCTAATTGAACAAAATTATCTATGCAGAAATGCGGCATTGCAACAACTTTCAATCCCTCAGGGATATTTTCTTGAAGCTTCTCAATGAGTTTTTCTTTTAACTCCTTCATAACAGGTCCTTCCAGTGTGATATTTGTGGATCTTAGTCCTTTATCAATTCCACCTTGATATCATCATTCAGATCGATTACAGCAGCATAGCCCTGCGATGCTGACCCAGGGTTCACATAAGTCGTTTCACCCTCTCTTTCAACTCCCCTAGCCTCGTGGATATGGGCTGAAATAACTAGAGGTGGTTTAAATTCGTTGATTATCCAGGAAATAGCCTGGCTTCCCAGATTATCTAACAACGGTGTTTTGTCAAGATGCCCTTTTGCAGGCGCGTGAACCACAAGGATAGCCCCCTCAATCATTACCTCCTTCAGGGTCTCGTATATTTCTTCATCCGAGAGTTCAAAGGGCGTGTTAAGAGGCGTGCGATTGGAGCCTCCCAGGCCCACGAAGGTTTTACCTTCCAGCTCCACTCTTTCACCATGAAGTGGAATGGCAGCGCTTTCCTCAATTGCTTCTAGTACTTCCTTTGTGTCGAGGTTCCCTGGTATCGCCAATGTCTTTAGTGGAATGCTGTTTAAAAAATCCGTGGCCCATTCTGGAGGACCGAACTGGGTTATATCGCCGCATACTATCACAACGTTGGGGATATGCTCCTTTACCTGGGCTGCAACCCTTTTTCTTGCCTCTTTTGCACCGTGGATATCTGCTATCGCCAATATTCTCATGGTATTCCCTCGCTAGAAATTCAGATTGAATCCAAAGCCGAGATCTCCATAGATGAGCATATAGGTGAAGACATAACCGAGGATCGCGCCTGAATTCAACAGTGGCAGACCAGCCTGCGGGTTGCCCTTGAGCACGAACCTCATGAGAATTGAAAAGCCAACCAGTATGCCGATCATGGTGCCTATGCTCACAAGAACGTTGCTCGCTATACCAATGCCTGTCTGAACGCTGGGCAGGAATGACAGTGATGAGACGATCAAAAGGCTTGGTATGACGATATCGCCCAACCCCATGAACATGGCATCCCTCTCCTTTCCCGATTCCAGCTGCTCTTTGAGTCGGGGTTTCTGCTTTCTGTAAGAATACCCCAACTTCTTTGGTATCACCAGCAGTACGGGTAGGTTCAGTTCTATTACACTGTCTGCAAGGCTTATCATGTGCTTCGTTTTGTAAACTGAGATGGCATCGTACAACGCGAGAATTATCAGCAGAACGATGGCTGGAAGTATGGCGAAAGTAACGCCAAGAATTACGGTGGCGCCGATGGCCATCACCAATCCAACGGCATCAACGACATACCATTCAGGATATTTATGGACGAAGATAGTGAGCGAGAGGGCGATAATTATGGAAATAACGATTGGAAGGATGTAATTCGGTCTTTCGCTGAATGTTATTGAATCGAAAATATAGCCTTCATCTATACCAAAGATCATTTCTTTATCCTTTTTGTCGTCCTCCCCCAAATCTATACTTAAGAAAGCATGCAAGGTATTGAAATCTAACCAGTAATACCCTTTGTCATTATCGAGCAGATCTGGAAAGATAATTACCGCCCTCTTGCCGACTACAATAACATCGGGAACGGAATCCTTGCAGTTTGGTATGGAGTAATTTTCAAGGTAAATTGTATTGATATCAAGAGGTACTTTTATACCTTCTATTTTGTTGTATTCTTTTTTACTTTTTTCAAGGTGGCCAACTTGAGAGAGGTTGTATCTGTAAGCCCAATTGTTGGTGGTAACCAATATATTGTCCTCACCTTCAGGATTATGGTAAACAGTCAGGGCTCTGATGTCGTTTAGTTCAGTTATCTCCAGCTCTATTTCAGATGTTGTAGGGTTCAGTATCGCTATAATCGAGTTGTTCGCTATAATTATCCTTCCATCATCGGTTGTGTCGAGAATTTTTATAGTGCTGATATTCGAGGAGATATCAATCCCGCTCAGTAGTGCTCCTCCTTCGAAAATCAACACCCTCGAGTCATTTGTTCCAGCAATAAGCTCGGGTGTGCCGTTGTTATTCAAGTCAGCAATGGCGATCGTGGTGAAATTCAAGGAGGAATTGGACCATTCCTCTGAATTTGTAACACCATCAAATACGCTTATTCCGTCACTTAGAACTGCGATCTCTTTGGAGTCATCAGCATCCAAATTGGCAATCAGTATCTGAGTAATATCTCCATCGAGTTCATCGCTCTCCCATTCCAGGGTGTGGTTCTCTGTCTCGTAGATTCTTACCCGTCTATCAGAGCAGCCAGCAACTATCTCTATTACGCCGTCGTCATCAACATCTCCGGCATTCAAGGCCACAACTCCGGTACCAATTTCGTTGAATCCCCAATCCCCATCCGAGGGGGGATACATGGCGACGATGGTGAGTGGTATGAACAGGTAGACTATGGTCATGAATATCGCGGCCAGAATGAGAATCTTGATGAACTTCTCCTTCTTTCGCTTCGCTATCCAAAGGATCACGAAGGTGAAGAGTAAAATGATGCCCAGATAGAGAAAAGCAAAACTTGGATTCTCGATAGTCTCCCTTCCGCCCATGGCTTCACCACTAGCCTCGCTGTAAATAGGTGCAATGGCGATCGCTATTACCTGCACTATAATGAACAGCAAAGCCATACCGAGAACGCTGTAGATGTTGTTCTTCAAGCGACCACAGAAAACTGAAATAAACGGTTTTATATTTAAGGGATTGGGTTGAGGGAAACAGGGATATCATTGTGTAAATTTTGGATTTGGGGGGAACAAGGACCATAAACAGTAAATTTATTAAAGGTAAAAAAGGTATCATTTTCTCGATATTATGGAAGGGTATCAACCGAAAACAAAAATCGGTAGATGGCAGCGTTACAATTGCCTCTTTTCCCGATTTGGACTGTTGTTTCTTCCTTTCCTTCTTCTTTGCATCCTGGTCGTTGCGGTTACACATAGTATGGGTCTGTGTATCGGAACAGGAATAATTTGTGGCATGCTTCTAGCTCTTTTCATATCAAAGAATCCAAAACTCAAGGCCTGGGTGTTTTGTGACCGAATTGTGAAGATCATCGATAATGGGGTGGGAATGTGGGAGCAGATGAAAAAGGAAAAGTGAGTCCAATCAACCACAACCATAATATATCCTGTTCCCATTTTTCCAATCCCAATCATGTTTCGGGTGATACAATGGATTACGAATTGGCTATCATAGGCGGAGGACCTGCTGGCTACACCGCAGGCATCTATGCCACAAGGGCAGGGATCAAGGCGGTTCTATTTGACATCGGTGTTGGAGGAGGGCTCATGGCGCTCTCCCCTGATATCGAGAATTACCCAGGTTTCAAGAGCATTTCAGGCCTGAAACTGGGGGATCTGATGAGAGAGCATTTGGAGAAGTATATGAGCATCAATTTTGCGGAGACAGTGGAGGAGCTGGAGGTTTCCGAAGAAGAGGTCAAGGTCAAGACATCCAATACCACATACAGCGTTGGAGCGGTTATCATAGCAACAGGGACGCAGCACAGGAAATTGGGTATAAGAGGCGAGGAAAAGCTCACTGGCTTCGGAGTGTCCTACTGCGCAACTTGTGACGGCCCATTCTTCAAGGGTAAGAAGGCTGTTGTTGTGGGCGGGGGGAACAGTGCTCTAATCGAGGCCATTGCCTTAAAGAACATGGGTGTGGATACTACAGTTGTTCACAGAAGAGATGTGCTGAGAGCTGAGGATGCCTACAAGCAAAAAGCTGTCGGGACAGGAGTAAAAATCCTTTACAGCACGCACTTAGATGGGATAAATGGGGAGAAAAGGGTGGAAAGTGTGATACTTGACAATGTCAAAGACGGTACCCATTCCGAGATGGAGGTGGATGCCGTATTCGTTTCCATTGGGGAGGAGCCGCAAAACCAACTTGCGAAGCAGATAGGCGTTGAGCTGGATGAGGTGGGCTATATAAAAACAGACAGGAATATGCGCACCAATATCAAGAGGGTTTATGCTGCCGGTGATATTACCGGCGGATTAAGACAAGTTGTCACTGCCTGCGCCGAGGGTGCAATAGCGGCATTGACCTCTACGGAGGTGTTGGGAAAGGTTTATCCGTACTAAATTAGTAAAAATCACTTATTATTTGGTTATTTGGTAGAAAAAGGTAATCACCAAAGAAAATATATATAACCCCAAACAATAAAGGTGTGGTTGAGGAGAAATCCCCGATTAGGTTCAAAAACAAGGGAAAAAGGTGTGTTGAATGCGTAAGGCCGTTCTAATCGTGTCCTGTTTGATATTCTTTTTACTTGCATCCTCGTTTCCAGGCACAGTTTTAAGCAATGAGGTCACAATGAACGATGATACTGTAATTGACGCATCACAGAGAGACCCATGGTGGAAACATTGGTCCGGAGACAGGGATCAAAATGGCATCGACGATTTGATCGAAGAAAAAATTGTAGCTAATTCACAAGAGCGTGTACCAATATTTATTAAGTACGAACGTGAACTAACACAAAATGATGCCGAGAGACTTTTACAATTTGATTTGGAAATAGGTTATATTTTTGAGTTCATTGATACCATTTCTGCTAGAAATGTTGATCTAAAGGATATCCAAAAACTTCGCAAATTACCGGGCGTAGGAATGATCGAGCTTCAATTACCTATTGAGCCTCAACTATTCATAAGCAATCCCGCCATAAAGGCGAGAAACTCCACAGAGTATTCCCCAGACACGGCATGGGCATTGGGCTACACTGGTAAGGGCGTCAATATAGCGATAATTGATACGGGGGTGGATGATTACCATGAATCCTTGATGGGAAGATTTGTGGCAGGTGTTTCATTCGGGCACCCACTAACTCCTAGGGATGGAAGTTTCAACCCAGATGATGAATTTGGGCATGGGACATACTGTGCAGGCATTGCCCTTGGGACAGGTGGTACAACTGATCTCAACTTGGACGGAGAACCTGACTACATGGGTGTTGCACCAGATGCTGGGCTCATCGATGTTCAGCCATATCAGGGTTTGGTCGGTCAAGCGGATGCTCTAGTGGCCTCGATCCAATGGGTAATATATAATAAAGATACGGATTGGCCAGATCAACCGGACGAATACGATGGAATCGATGTCATATCCTTAAGTATAGGATTGGGCGCATCAGAGGCGGAGGCAGCTATCGAGGCTGTGGAGGCTGGCCTCGTCGTTGTCTTAGCTGCGGGAAACGACGGACCAAATAATCCACCACCGGGCGTTACTGAATGGCCTGACGGGGTGATAGTAGTTGGTGCAACCGATGATAATAACACGATAACTAGAGATGACGATGTTATTGCCGATATGTCAAGCAGGGGACCTAGAGCGGATGGCGCCTTAAAACCTGACGTTTGCGCACCTGGAATGGATATAATGGCGCCAACGCGCGATAGTTTTAAACGATACGGCCTTCCAACAGCTGTTCCTGAGAGCGGCACATCGTTTTCTGCACCGCATGTAGCAGGTGTGGTGGCGTTGATGTTAGAGGCCGTTCCTAACCTAACACCCGAACAGGTTATGGAGATACTTCACGATTCGGCGGAGGCAAGAGGCGATCCCTATGATCCTCAGTTAAGCGATAAATATAACACAGCATACGGTTGGGGTATTGTTGATGCATACGAAGCTGTGAGATTGGCGCAGCAGGAGGACGACGATCCCCCTGAAATATCCGACATCGAGGTCGTGGATGTCAGTGCCACCACAGCTACGATAACATGGCTCACCAACAAGCCGAGCAACAGCATAATACAGTACGGTATAACCACGGGCTTAGGATTGGAGAAGAGCGATTTAAACACCTATGAGGTCAGCCACAGCATGACCCTTGATGGCTTAATCTCAGATACGGATTATTATTTCAACATTCAGGGTTCCGATGAATACGGTCATGGTCCAGGGGAGAGCGGGATTCAGGCTCCCTTCCATACAGATATCATGCCAGATATCATTCCACCTGAGATCATCGAGGGACCCATAGTACTCGGGATACCAAGCGATACAAGCGTCACGGTATACTGGAAAACAGACGAGATCAGCGACAGCGTTGTGGAGTACGGTTTAGATCAGAATTATGGAGATTCAGAGAGCGATATAACGGACGTATTCGATCATTATATTACACTAACAGGTTTGACACCTGCCACAACCTACCATTACAGGGCTCAGTCCACAGATCCCAGCGGCAACCCGAAAAACAGCACAGATTTCACATTCATTACCGCCACTGAGCCTGACAACACACCCCCTGTGATTACCTCTGGCCCAGACGTGATAAATACGACTTACAACAACGCCACCATCCATTGGCAAACCGACGAAGCATCCACGACCCTCGTTAGATACGGCGAAACCACCTCCTACGGTAAGGAAGTCGGTGATTCCGCGTATGTATTGGTTCATCAAATAAAATTAACGGGTTTATCTTCCTCCACCTCTTATTATTATCAAATAGAATCCACAGATTCCAGCGACAACATAAGAAAATTCAATGATGAGAGCACCATCTTCACCACAGATGGTCCCCCAGATACAACCCCGCCCATCATTACCGATGGCCCAATGGCAATTTCCGTAACCGATACGGAGGCAACGATAAGATGGGTCACCAACGAGAAGAGCGACAGTTTGGTACAATACGGGCTGACAAAAAGCTACGGTTCAAAAGAGCCAAAGACACCAACAGGGGGGTATGTTTTAGACCACGAAATCACGTTATCTAATCTATGGCCTTCGACCACATATCATTACAAGGTGATCTCCGAGGATAAATCCGGAAACTATGGGGAAAGCGATGATCACACGTTCACAACCGCTTCTCCGCCTGATGTAACCCCACCGGAGATTCTCGTGGGTCCAAACTTACTTGTTGTAGGTGAGCATACCGCCACCATAATTTGGACGACATATGAAGAAAGCGACAGCGTTTTGTATTACGGAACCACATTAAATTACGGTTCAACTGCGAGCGATCCTTCACATGTTTTGGAGCACCAGATCGTTTTAACGGATCTGTCTCCATCCACAACATATCACTACAAGGTCAGATCTTCTGATGAATCTGGCAACTACGATGAAAGCGATGATAACACCTTCACGACCTTGCAAATTTCTATACCTATTGAGATCGAATTCCTCGATTTTGTTGATGGTCAAACCATAAAAGAGGTTACAGTAATAGAATTCAGTGTGACTGGAGGTACAGGCCTGGTTGATTGGGCGAGGTTCAAAGTGGATAACGGAAGTTGGGAGAACCTGGGCGAAGGTCCCACCTTTGAAATTCAAATCGATCCAAAAGATCACTCATCTGGTGAACATACCCTGTATGTAGAGGTAAGCGACGGTAGTACCTCCATGCAGGAGGATTTAACCTTCATCGTTGAGCACCCAACAGAGGAGGGCGAAGAGATTTGGCTGTGGATACTGGCTATCGTAATTGCAGCAACCATAATCTTGGTACTGGCTGCGGCAGCATATTATTCTAGTACAAAAAGGAAAACACCCCGGACAGCATTCTCCGATATCGATATTGAGCCCGGACCGGTTTTCTCCCCGGTATCCTTCACACCCGATGAGCCGGTAGGAATAGATTTCATACCAGACGAACCGGCAGAGGAACCGGAGGCCGAAATAGCCTTTGTGCCTGAAGAACCTCGGGATGAGGAGCCTGGGGTATCCTTCATACCTGAGACAACAACCCTCAGTGAGGAGCCAGGAATATCGTTCATTCCAGATAGAGAGCCTGTTTCCTTCAATATCCTCGAGGAAGAGGAACCACGATTCCCTGTTTTCGACAAGATCAGATGCCCGAGGTGTAAGAGCATGTTCGAGGCCGATATCTCCTCTAACATCATCTGCCCGGATTGCGGGTTCAGCGCCGAACTCGAAAGATAGTTCTTAGACGAGCTGCCTATTGACCCTACACAGTTGCCAATACCTTTTCGAAGATCTTGTAGGCCTCATCGCCGTAAAGAACGAAAATGACTTTTTTCAGGGAGGTATCACCTTTAACATGTTCTATCGTTGTTCTCAGCATTATATCCGCAGCTTCATCGATTGGAAATCCTCCCACACCAGTGCCTATAGAAGGAAAGGCTATACTTCCGATTTCAAGTTCATCAGCCCTCTTCAATGAGTTCAAGGTTGCATTTCTGATCTTTTCCTCATCTGTTATTAAATCAATACCCATCCCAGCAGCATGAATCACGAACCGTGCGCTCAATTTTCCTGCTGAGGTTACCACAGCCTCACCTATGGGTATTGGGCCGAGCTTTACGGCTTCTTCCTCTATGATCTGTCCGCCTTTCCTCTTGATGGCGCCTGCCACACCTCCACCCATCCAGAGACGCTCGTTGGCAGCGTTCACTATGGCGTCAGCCTCAACCTCTGTTATGTCGCCCTGTTGAAGACTTATGGCTGTGTTGCCGATTTTAATTTCCATACCTATTCCTCCTTCTCAAATGGTCTTTACGTTATTTTAAGGTTTACTCAAATGTTTTTTCGATTCACCACCTTGCCCTCGCCTCCCACCCAAACTTTCCACCTCCTTACCCCCACCTCCCGCCCTCTATCCATTGCGGGTAGGATGCATATCTTTATCACAACTCATCGATTATCTCTAAACCAAAGGTTTTTTATGTGATAATCCTTTTCCTTCGATATCATGCCATCAGAATATGATTACAAAACATTGCTCAAAAGGGCCAGGGAAAAGCTTCCCAAGACAATATCGGAACATGAGAGATTCCAGGTGCCGGAATTGGAAGTGCTCTTTGAAGGGAAGACAACTGTGGTCAGAAATTTTGCAGACATAGCAAACGTAATAAATCGCGATCAAGCTGACATTCTGGCCTTCCTGCTCAAGGAACTGGGTACAGCTGGGACAAGCGATGGCAAAAGGGTGATATTCAAGGGGAGGGTACAACCAGAGCAGATCAAGGACAGACTGAATAGCTATGTTTCTACCTATGTTCTCTGTTCCGAATGCTTAAGGCCTGACACAAAGCTCGTGAAGGATGGCAGAACTTTGGTTCTGGAATGTGATGCCTGCGGCGCCCATAGGCCGGTCAGGGTAAGAAAGGCGAGAGGACCGGAGCCCACGGCGGCCATAGAGGTGGGCAAGACCTACGATCTCATGATACAGGATGTGGGCCGAAAGGGCGATGGCATGGCAAAGAAAGGTGATTTTATCATCTACGTTCCGGGCACCGCAAAAGGCGCAAAGGTAAAGGTGTTTATAGAAAACATTTCAGGTACGATAGCCTTCGGTAAGGTTGTAAGTTGATAATTACAGGATGATATCGCCTCCATGGTTTTCAAGTTAAAAGGAAGGGATCGCTTGGAAATAATTCCGCTTGCAAGCGACAGCATGGGAACTAGAAGCATGGCTACCTTCGTAACTACCAAGGACTGCAAGGTGCTCATAGACCCTAGTGTGGCCCTGGGGCCGAGAAGGTATGGTCTGCCGCCACATCCATTGGAACTCGAGAGAATGGATGTTCATTGGGAAAAAATTGTGAAGTACGCCAAAAAGGCAAAGGTGTTGATCGTTACCCATTACCATTATGATCATCATGACCCGGATGAGCCTGAGATCTATAAGCAAAAGGTATTACTGACAAAGCATCCGAAGAAGAACATCAATAAAAGCCAAAAGAAAAGGGCAATGTTCTTTTTGGAGCAGCTGGGGGGTACGCCCAAAACGATCGAGTTCTCAGATGACAACGAGTTTTTTTTTGGTGGTACAACCATCAGATTTTCAAAGGCCGTGCCTCATGGCACGAACACGAAGCTCGGTTATGTCACAGAGGTGTGCATAGACGATGGTAAGGAGAAATTCGTCTACACATCGGATGTTGAAGGTCCAAGCCTGGATGAGCAGGTTCAGTTCCTTTTGGATGAGAATGCAAAGATAATATTCTGTGATGGCCCCATGAGTTACATGCTCGGGTACAGATATTCAAAGAAAAGTTTGGAGATAAGCGTGGACAACATCATCAAAGTTATGGAGGAAACAAAGGTCAAGAAGTTCGTGCTCGACCACCATCTATTGAGGGATTTGAAGTGGAGTGAGAGGATCGAGAAGGCGTACAAGGTGGCCAAGAAAAAAAGGGTAAAGCTAATGACATTTGCGGATTTCTTGGGGGTGGAAAACGATATGCTTGAGGCCAGGAGGAAGGAGTTGTACAAAGAACTGGAAGAGGAGTAGGAAATATAAATCTTAATAGGATGATAATGATATGCAATTACAATCACGATCATGAGAAAACAAATAACCGCGTTCAATACATAGGCTCTTCCTTGTACTCCCCAAAGACCTCTTTAAAAACTTCGGTGATCTCGCCCAGGGTGCAGTACTCTCCGACACAATCGATGATATGAGGCATCAGATTTTCATCACCCTCGGCCTTGCTCCTCAGGGTGTCCAACAGTTCTTGGGCTTTCTTGTTGTCCCTGCTCGCCTTCAACTCATTAAGCCTGTTGAGCTGTCTCCTCTCCCCTTCAGGATCCATTTTGAGGAGTTCTATTCTCAGGTGCTCATCAAGGACGTAGTCATTGACACCTACAATCGTCCTGCTTTTCTTCTCGATCTCCTTCTGATATTGGTAGGCTGCATTTGCGATTTCCCTCTGGAAGAATCCCTTTTCGATGGCAGGTATCACTCCGCCCAAGGCTTCAATCTTATCGAAATACTTGTAGCATTCCTCCTCCATCTGATCTGTCAAGGCCTCGATGAAATAGCTTCCACCCAGAGGATCGATCGTATTTGCCACACCGCTTTCATGAGCCAAGATCTGCTGGGTTCTCAGTGCTATTCGAGCTGCCTTTGCCGAGGGCAGCGCTAAAGCCTCGTCCATAGAGTTCGTGTGCAGCGATTGCGTTCCTCCTAACACGGCAGCCAACCCCTGTATCGTGACCCTTACTATGTTGTTCTCAGGTTGCTGCGCTGTGAGGGCGCAGCCCGCTGTCTGGGTATGAAAGCGAAGCCACCATGAACGTGGATTTTTTGCTTTGAAGCGTTCCTTCATCTCCCTGGCCCAGATTCTTCTGGCTGCGCGATATTTCGCCACCTCTTCGAACAGATCGTTGTGGGCATTGAAGAAGAAGCTCAGCCTCGGAGCGAAGTCATCCACACTCAGGCCTCTTTTTATAGCCTCCTCCACGTAAGTCAAACCGTCTGCAAGTGTGAAGGCCAGTTCCTGCACGGCGGTGGAGCCTGCTTCACGGATATGGTAGCCAGAGATGCTGATAGTATTCCACTTCGGCACTTGGTTGAACCCGAATTCGAATGTATCCACGATCAGTCTCATGCTCGGCTTTGGAGGGAATATCCAGGACTTCTGGGCTATGTACTCCTTCAAAATATCGTTTTGGATGGTGCCGCCTATCTGATCCATTGAGGCACCCTGCTTCTCCGCGGTAACGATGTACATCGCCCATAAAATCGCTGCAGGACCGTTGATGGTCATGGACGTTGTGATCTTGTCCAAGGGTATTCCATGGAACAGTAGTTCCATGTCTTTAAGCGAGTCCACGGCCACACCGCATTTCCCGAACTCGCCTCTAGCCATTGGGTGATCCGTATCGAACCCGTACAGGGTAGGAAAATCGAATGCCACGCTCAGCCCTGTTTCGCCATGATCTAACAGATATTTGTAGCGCTTGTTCGATTCCTCCGGTGTGCCGAATCCTGAGAACATCCTCATGGTCCACAGTTTGCCACGGAACATCGTGGGCTGAACGCCGCGAGTGAAGGGATATTGACTGGGAAAGTTCAGATCTTTTAGATAATCGAAGTCCTTGATGTCCTCTGGCGTGTACAAACGCCGGATAGGCACGCTTGACGTTGTGATAAAATCCCCCCTCCATTCGCGGTGCTTTTCCAAGTGCGTTCTCAGCGTGCCTTCTTCCCAATCCTTTCGTTTTTTTCCCAATTCATCCGGGTTTTGACCTTCGGACATGAAATTACCTCAAACCGATGTTCATTTTTGTCTACCCTAAACCTGCTTCATTTAGTATTTGTTTCGCAGCTGTGTAGGGATCGAGCTCTCTGTCTGCGATCTTTTGGCTGATATCTTCTATCATGCCTTTATCAACCTTATCGAGAAGGATCTTTTCAATTTTTTCCCCCATGATTTTGAAAAGCTCGTCCCTGCTCCTCTCGATATCTCTTTCCTTTCTCAGTCCTGAATCTTTGAGCCAATGGAAGTGCTTTTCAGCCGTGTCCAGCAGTTCCTCAATGCCTTCACCGTCCTTTGCCGCGGTTTTGAGCACAGGGGGAAGCCAGGAAGAAACCTTTGAACCTAGTTCCAGCATGGCCTCAATTTCCCTGGCCTTCTTATCCGCCTCGCCCCTGTCAGCCTTGTTCACCACGAAAATATCTCCTATCTCCATGATGCCTGCCTTAATGCTCTGGATATCGTCCCCACCCCCAGGCATTGTGACTATAATCACCGTATGGGCTAATGTTACTATGTCCACCTCGGCCTGCCCGGCACCGACAGTCTCTATCAAAATCGTGTCCTTGCCAAAGGCATCCAGGAGTTTTACCACATCCCCAGAGGCTCTTGCAAGACCTCCAAGATTGCCTCTTGTGCCCATACTTCTTATGAACACATCCTTGTCGGTTCCAAGCTCCGTCATCCTGATCCTGTCGCCCAACAGCGCACCGCCAGTGAAAGGACTTGTTGGGTCAACTGCCACTATTCCCACGGTTTTGTCACGCTTTCTCAGCTCCTTCGCCAGCTTGTCCACGATCGTGCTCTTGCCTCCGCCCGGTGGCCCAGTTATCCCGATGATGTGAGCATTTCCAGTGTGTGCATATAGCATTCGTAAGGCTTCCAATGCTTCCACGTCATCATTCTCAACGAGAGTCATCAGCCTTGCCAGAGCCCTTCTATCCCTCTTTAAAACCCTATCGGCAAGTTCCATACAAGCACCTGAGCAGTAAAATCATTTTTTAACGTTTTTTCTAATGAACTCCACGATATCTTCGGTGGAGGTGCCCGGTCCAAAAATCCCAGTGATACCTTTGTTCTTAAGCGTCTCTACATCATCATCAGGTATTATGCCTCCGCACGTCACCAGTATATCATCGACATCGTTCTCCTTCAGCAATTCCATAACCCTCGGGAATAGGTAGGAGTGAGCTCCAGACAAGCAGCTCAGCCCTATTACATCCACATCTTCTTGAATCGCTGTCTCAACGATCTGCTCCGGTGTCTGCTTCAGGCCTAGGTAGATAACCTCCATGCCTGCATCCCTTAATGCCCTGGCAACGACTTTTACGCCTCGGTCGTGGCCGTCCAAGCCAGGTTTTGCCACCAGAACTCTAATCTTCTTCTCAACCATGTTCCCCCTCTGTATCTTTTAATTCCTTTTCAGATGGTACGAATCATCTTCAGTAACCCAAATAATCAGTGGCTATGTAAATGTTTCGACGATATTTTGGTATTGATCTTCTTTGTTGCTTATTGATATCTATAGCAACTCTTTTATTGCCTGTGATACACTCCAAATCTTTATGATACCCTTATCTTTAATTTTATTGAAATGTTTATCATTCGATATAAGCACCGCATCTGTTTTCAAACACGCAGCTGCATGTACGATGTCCGCAAGGTTGGGGGTTTTGATGTAGTTCTTACAGATTATGATGAAGTTATCGCTCACGTGCACCAATTCCATTTTATCGAGCAGTGCAGCCAAAATCGCAGACGCAGTCTCGGACTTGAATTCCTCTGCGTACTTAATGAATTCCTCTACCAGAAATTCATCGCCAACCAGGCGAATATCCTCATCACCTATTATCGTGAGGATCAGCTGAAGTGTTTTGGTCTCTTTTTTGGGAGCCTTGATGGCAGCTATGAAAACATTGGTGTCAAGCAAGAGCATCAGGGTATCTCTTTTTGATTTTTTCATTCATTTCCTTCCTGATCCTTTTTACGATTGCATCTATGTCCTTGCCCTTGATTTCGTCTTTGAGTCGTGCTGCGAGCTCCTCGATATCGAATTTCTGCAGGAGAAGCCTGCCGTGTTCACCTTCAGTCAGAATGAACTTGTCGCCTCCGATAATGCCAAGGGAATCCCGGACCGATTTTGGAATGACAAGCCGTCCCGAGTCGTCTATGGATATCACTTCTGCCATGAATACCACGTATGAATATATATGGAATAATGGTATTTAATATTTGTCATGGTATTGATGCCAGAAAAATGTAAGTGAAGTTCATTCTTCCTCAAAAGGTATCGCGGTTACAGTCAGCCGCTCTATGTCAGGGATTTGTTTTTTTGCTATCCGTCTAGGCATTGAGCATAAATTAAAATCAGGGGAGGACATTCAGGTTGGTTGTATTGAGTGTCAATGGCTCATAATATGTAGTAAAAAAATGAGGTGATGATATGGAGAAGAGTTTGAAAGGAACGCAGACCGAGAAGAACATATTGACTGCATTTGCTGGAGAATCCCAGGCGCGAAACCGCTATACCTTCTTCGCTTCACAAGCAAGAAAAGAGGGCTTCCGACAGGTATGTGGCATCTTCAAAGAGACTGCAGAGAACGAGATGGAACATGCAAAAAGGCTGTTCAAATTCCTCCAAGGCGGTGAGGCAGAAATCAGTGCAGCTTTCCCCGCTGGCGTTATCGGCACCACAGCCGAGAACCTGAAGGAAGCAGCTGGGGGAGAGAACTACGAGTGGACAGAGATGTACCCGGGATTTGCAAAAACTGCCGAGGAAGAAGGATTTCCAGAGGTTGCGGCGGCAATGAAAGGCATAGCAATCGCAGAAAAACAGCACGAGAGAAGGTATCTCGGACTTCTTGCCAATATTGAGAACGGAACCGTTTTCAAGAAGGACAACTCGGTGAAATGGAGATGTAGAAACTGCGGGTACATTCACGAGGGTCAGGAAGCACCGGACATCTGCCCTGCGTGCAATCATGAAAAGGAGTATTTCGAGCTTCTGGGAGAAAATTGGTAAAATTGAAAACGCAATGGAGGAATAGAAATGACAGAATTTGGTTCTGTGGACGATATCTTGAACTTCGCTATAGAGAAGGAGGAGGAGGCCAATAAATTCTATCTGGATCTGGCCGGCAAGATGGACAGACCAGTAATGCGCCAGGTGTTCGAGGAATTCGCTGCCGAGGAGCAAAAGCATAAGGAGAAACTGCTTGAAATCCAGCTAGGTAAGACTTTATTGATAGCAGGGGAGAAAGTAATGGACCTCAAGGTTGGAGATTACCTGGTCGATGTGGCACCAAACCCGGACATGGACTACCAGGAGGCACTGATACTGGCCATGAAGAAGGAGAAGGCGTCCTTCAGGTTGTACAATGATCTCGCTTCGAAGACCGACGATGGAAATATTCGCGCCCTTATGCTGTCCCTGGCCCAAGAAGAGGCCAAGCACAAGATGCGGTTGGAAATTGAATACGACGAGCATTTCCTGACAGAGGGTTAATAACACTGAGATCGCGATGGTCTGACCGAGAACATCGAAGTAGATGAATGTGCCTGTGCACATTATCCATCTTTTTTGTGTATTCGGGCCTTTGGGGGTATCGAAGGATAAAAATTAGAGAAGGAGGTCAAGACGATGGTAGAAGAAAAAGAAATAAAGGTCGGAGAAATGGCGCTGGATTTTACGGCGCAAGATCAGGAAAAGAATGAGTTCAAGCTGTCGGAAATGAAAGGTAAAAAAATATTGCTATCCTTCCATCCTCTAGCGTGGACAGGGATATGCGCGGAGCAGATGAAATCACTGGAAGCGAACAAGGAGACATTCGATTCATTGAACACCATTGCCGTTGGATTAAGCGTGGACTCGGTTCCATGCAAGAAGGCCTGGGCAGAGAGTTTGAGCATAGAAAACACAAAGCTTCTTTCAGATTTCTGGCCCCACGGCGATATCGCAAAGAATTACGGGATATTCAACGAAGAGCATGGCTTTTCCAGGAGGGCGAACATCATCGTGGACGAGGACCAGAAGATAATCTTCCTCAGGATCTACGAGCTGAAGACGTTGCCTGACATAGACGAGATAATAGCCTTCCTAAAAGCATGAGCTTTCGATCCGAACCTATACATATCATACAGATCAAACTTTCATTTGAAACCCAAAACGCTGGAACTTGTCGGCCTTGGCCTTGCATATCGGGCATATTGGAGGCGGTAGTTCCCTTGCGCATAGGTATCCGCACACAACACAGCGCCAAATCGGGATACCATTTTTATCTTCGCCAATCTTTACCTTTTCATGTTCTTCGCCCTCAAGTTCAAGGGGAGGCCCAACCTCTTCCCCTCTATCCATCCTATCCTTTGCCTCCATTGCAGCATCTTGGGCCTCTGGTGGTCTTCTTTCAGGAATTGATTTTAGCTTCGTTGGATCCTTCTTCACTTCCCTGGAAACGAAAAGGGCACAGTAGCACATCCCGAATTCATCAACATCCGCATCACGGTACTCGCAGGGGCAGATGATATCCGCATCGTAGAGCTTGATTCCGCTGGATATCCTGCAGGGACAGGAACCGTAACCGTATCTTTCCTCGTTTTTTGCGATGCCGTCAATTAAGTCATTAAGAAGACTTTCATCCGGGCAGAGAAAGTAACCGTTAGCCTCGGCATCTTTTTTCATTCGCTCCAAGATAGCGTTCTTATCATCCATTAATCGAGACACCTCCGCACCTCCTCATCGTCGAAACCCACAATAACATCTTTGCCGTCATCCACGACAACGGTGGGTGTGCTCATCCTTGGATTGTACTTTCTTAATTCTTCCCGAACCTTTTCCCGCTCCTCCCCGGTTACGAGGTCGAGATCCACATATTCATATTCAACATCCAAATCCTTCAATAGGGTCTTCATCTTCTTGCACCAGCCGCATGTGCTCAGCGTGAAGACTTTGACTCTATGCTTTTGATTCTTTCCTTGGATCTTTTCCATGCAAATCCCATGGTGTATTCCCTTCTCACAAAAAAACTTTATTGTTTGAATAAGTTACCTGAGAAGGGGAGAACCACTTAGAAAATCGAGAATAAATGGAGTTGATATGATGGAAGAATACGATTTGATAGTGATTGGCTCAGGAGCAGGAATGAATATTGCCTCCAATGCATTCAATGAAGGGATGAGGGTGGCTGTAGCGGAGCATTATCTCATAGGAGGCACATGCCTGAACACAGGCTGCATACCGTCCAAGATTCTTCTGCATCCTGCCGATGTGATCCGCGAGCTGGATGAGGCTGCAAGCATCGGTGTGAAAGGTAAAATCACGGATATCGATTTCCCATTCATAATGGAACGAATGCGCTCCTTTGTAGGAAAAGGTAGGGAAGAGATGGAGAGGGGCATCGAATCTGTTGACGGGCTCAGGTTGTACCGGGAAACAGGCGAGTTCGTCGGAGATCACCAATTAAATGTGGGGAAAGAGACGGTAACAGCACCTAAAATCGTAATTGCCTCTGGATCTAGAACCCTGATTCCTCCTATAAAAGGCCTTAAGGAAACTGGCTATATCGATAACATTTCAGTTCTTCAGCTTAAAAAACCGCCAGAGAGCCTGATAATAATGGGCGGCGGTTACATCGCTTGCGAATACGGACACTTCTTCTCAGCCATGGGAACGAAGGTAACGATCCTTGGTAGGAACCCCAGGCTGCTGAAAAGGGAGGAGCCTGAGATTTCGCAGATTGTGTTGAAGCGATTCTCCAAGTACGCAAAAATTTACACAGGATATGAGGTAGTGGAAGTTGGAAAAGAAGGAAAGCAGAAGTTCGTCTTGGCAAAAAACCGTGCGGACAACAAGCTGTACAAGTTCAAGGCAGAGGAGATCATGCTCGCCATAGGCAGAAGATCCAATTCGGATTTTCTCAAGCCTGAGAAAACAGGCGTAGAAACTGATGAGCGGGGCTGGATCAAGGTTAACGAATTCCTTGAGACCACCAAGCCAAATATCTGGGCTTTGGGCGATGCCACAGGCAGGTACATGTTCAGGCACACAGCCAACTACGAGGCAGGCGTCGTGTGGAGAAATGCGTTTACAGAACATAAGCAAAAGGTGGATTACCATGCTGTCCCCCATGCCGTGTTCGGCTATCCACAGGTTGGGGGGGTTGGCATGACCGAAAAGGAGGCTCAGGCTGCTGGACATGACCTCCTTGTGGGCAGGGCCAAGTACACGGATGTTGTAAAGGGTTTTGCCATGGGCGAGGAGGAAAGCCTGGTGAAGGTGATTGTAGAGGCGAAGACCAGGAGGATCTTAGGCTGCCATATTGTTGGCTCTTATGCCTCGGATCTGGTGCAACAGGTTGTTTATATGATGAACGCCGGGGATCAGAGTTACATGCCAATGGTCTATTCCCAGGTGATTCACCCTGCGCTGAGCGAGGTGGTGATCAACGCTTTCGGCAATCTTAGGCCGCCTGGGCATGTTCATAAGCATGGGCATTAGGTTTTGAAGGTCTGGAGGTTCAGCGAAGGCCACTATTCTCTTTGTCCAGATGGATCAAAAAAATTTAATTATCTGTTTGTAGTACTCCGCCGCTTTCGGTATTTCTGAAGGCTCGGCGAATTTCGCTTCAAGGTAAGCCTGATTGATTTTATTCAAGCGTGTAAGCTCCCTTACAAGCGCAACGAGTTCGGATTGGGTCATATTCTCCAATCGCTTTTTAACCTCAGTATTGTGTCCTTTGGTCATATTCCTCACTATACTCTAATAACCTCTATCAACTCCTTCATGGTCGTTCGATTATCTCTCCATGGTCTTCCATCTGTCTGAAATTTGGGAGTCACCGAATCCCGCTTCTTTGGGACAGATGCTGCAGCGGGAAGCATTTTTACCAAATCGGGAGTCAGCGCCTCCCGAATCTGTGGGTACGCAAGATAGAATTGTCGAAATCTTCGCAGTTCCCTTGCATCAACCCTTTTCATCCCCTTTTCCACAAGTTCCAATGATAAGCTCTCCAGCAGTTTCTCACCATAAGCGGCACGGTCGCTTCCTCCCAGTTCGTATTCTCTTATGTAGTAACCAATGAGCCAATTTTTCAACGTCAGGCTTATGTTAACGGCTCTGGTGGCCTTTGCGGCCAATTCCTCGTGGATTCCGGTTATAGCCTCCACCAGTGAATTGAAGTCCAGAGCATCATCAATTCCCATGTCCAAATGCCCCCTGAGTTCTATCTATCTGCTTTTCAAACATTCTAAGTAACCACCGTATCATTCGATTATCTCCCAGTGCCCGCCTTTTGCAGGGCCAACACGCCTAAGCAGACCTTTCTTCTTGAGCTTGGCAAGATTGTTTTCCACAGAAGTTGTGCTGATACCAATTTTCTCGGCAAGTTCGGGGATGGTGATGTGTGGGTCCCCTTTCATGAGTTGAAGGATGCGCTTTTGGTTTTCACCCAACTTTTCACCCAACCTTTCACCCAACCTTTCTACCAGCCCTTCAATGCCCTTGCGTCTAAAAACCGTGATAAAATGGTTGCCGACCTCTTTGAAGTCGGCATCTGGCTCTTTCGACAGTATCAAACTGATGCCGCGCCCCCATTTCTCGATAAAATGGACCCTGTGGAACAGCTCGGCAATCAACTCGTTTCTTCTTTCCGAGACCATCTCCCTTTTTATCTGTTCTATGGTCAGGTTGCCGTAGAGAATGCCCGGGCTTCTGATCTCCACGCGGTTCTTGAAAACAGCGATATTCACAGAGTCGTATTCACTATAATCCCTGTGGCAAAAGGCATTGATTATCCCTTCCCTGAATGCCTCCCTATCGATTTCCGGGACATCCACTCTCCGCAAGCCGTCCAGTCTCATGCCGATATGGATATTCTTTAGTATGTAATCCTCTGCTCGTTCGATTAGATAAAACAAATCACCTTCAAAATCCTGCATGTCAATTGTAAAGGATGTGTCTGTCGTGCCGAAAACGGCACACCTCAGTTTAGCATTCGGGAAAAAAGAGGGCGGTTTCTTTCCGAATAAAATGATAGCAGCATTCCGCAGTTTCCCGCCCGAAACGAGCCTCAACTTCTCAAGAGAATTCTCGACCGAATCATATTTTAGTCTGGAGGTTTTTAAAAAAGATTTTAGTTTTGCCGGACTAATATCCCTGAGCTTAGCTTTTTCGCAAATCTGTGTGTCCCAACTCGATTTGTCCTTATTTTTTCTCAATATCAGATTTTCCAACTCCTTGGGGCTTAATAGTCTGTCCTCATCCCCCACTCTCACATATGCCCTTCCGTAGGCATAATAAGGTATTTCGTTTCCCTCGAATTCCACAAGGACGCATTCTTTATTATCTAACACCACGTTATTGATCCTCGGATAAATCTTTGGTTCGATATGATTCGATATAGTTTGGGATATGTCTCTTATCGTTTTTTTGCTTACCTGCTGTCCGATAACAGTACCGTTGTCCTTGATCCCAAAATATAATTCTCCCTTATGGTGTTTGTTTAATATGGACACAATGGAAATAATGGCTTCTTTCAATCCGGATGTGGATTTTTTTAATTCCAGTGTTTCGGATTCCCTCATGACTAATACTCCTTACTTTCCCTCATAACTCAATTTATAACAACCTCTGACCCCATTTTTGCCAGTTCCTCCGCTAAGATTCTCCTGTGACAGTAGGCAGGGTCCTGTTCGAAGCACATCAGCGCTATTCTCCTCTCCTCAGCCATCTGCATCAAAGCCTTTAGTTCATTCTCTTTTTTGATTAATTCTCTCCTGAAATGGTTAAAAAGAGCATCGTAGTCCCTTTTAGATTTCAGGTTCTTTCTATGAGCCCCGGATATACCAAGGGACGGGTAGTTCATATATTCTATACCGATGTTCTTGCAAAAGGAATTCAATGTGGACTTCTTATACCCGAATTTCATGCTCCAGGGATTTTTTCTCACATCGGCCAGGACCTGAACTTTCTCTTGAATCAATTTCATTAAAAACTCGTCAATGGAAAGCCCTTCATAACCCAATGTAAATATCCCGGTTCTGTCTCTTATATATTCCATCCTTTTTTCAATTTCACTGAAAATGGTGTATTCCGGATATTTTGTGTAAATGTGTTCGATCAATTCCCTATCATCCATCCCGTTGGTATCTTTCAGGTAACGATTGATAGTTCTCATTATGTTTGGTGGAAGAGCGTAATTCCCTTTGATATAACTGACCGAATTATCGTTGGTAGTCAGCAATTTTTTTCCTTCCAGTTCCTCTATATCATTGAACAATTCAAATGAATATGGTCCGAATCTATAGGGAACGAAACCGTAAAATTTAAAGCCTCTGCCGATTTGACCTTCTCTATCCATCAGGAAGAATATCTTAGCAAGTCTCAGTTTCGAACAAGCTTCAGCCTTACTAAGGAAATTAATCAGGCATTTTTGTCTTGTATTCAACATGATTTTAGATACCCCCTGATACCATATAAAGTTCTCATAGGGGGGATACCGAAAGTAAATTTTTACGGCATCTCATTCAAACGTGGGTAGCACATCTATCTTCTGGCGTCTAGTTTGAAATTCATTTAAATCCATGGCCCTTCAACCGCCTTTGTGGTATCATCCAAAGTCCACTTATAATTTGTCAAAATGTAAGGGTATTTTACAGAACCACAGAGCGTTTCTATTGTCGTCTAAGAGGCGAGCATATGTTCCGGGAAATAAACTCTCTCTTTTCCAATAAATAGAGGTGAGCAATTTCGCCTTTGACTGGAAAGTGCCAAGGGATGACCGGCTATGCCTAAACAACCGTTCGGTTACACCCACCACCATACCCCTTCACCGTTGCTTGTTGCCAATTACAGCGAAGCAAAAAACCTAAAATACTGTAAGTGTATCTCTCCTCGGTAACATTATAAAGTATTTATATACTCTGTGCATAAGTGCAAAACAATGAAAAGATAGGGGGAGATAGAATGGATAAATATGAATGTACCGTATGTGGTTATATCTATGAGCCAGAAAAAGGCGATCCCGACAGCGGAGTAGCGCCTGGAACGAGTTTTGAGGATCTGCCAGAAGATTGGGTGTGCCCTCTTTGCGGCGTGGGAAAAGAGGAATTCGAGAAGGTCGAGGGGTGAAATTCTGAGTGGGATCGAAATCAAACCCGGCGTCTTCTGGGTTGGTGGCATAGACTGGGATATCAGAAACTTCCACGGGTATCTTACCCAAAGGGGCACGACATACAATGCCTACCTGATTCTTGATGAAAAGGTCGTGCTCGTGGACACTGTAAAGCATTATCTATTCGATGAGATGCTCGCAAGGGTCAAGGAAATAATCGACCCTTCAAAGATCGATTACATCGTGTCAAATCATGTGGAGATGGACCACTCAGGCTCTTTGCCCATGATTCTAAAATATGCAACCAATGCGAAGATAATCACATCGACCCAGGGCGAAAAAGGCCTTCACAGGCATTACAAGAAAGATTGGGATTTTCATGTGGTAAAATCCGGGGACACCTTGAACATTGGAAAAAGAACCTTGCATTTCGTTCACACGCCAATGGTGCACTGGCCTGATTCTATGGTAACCTACATTCCCGAGGACAAGCTGCTTTTGCCCAACGACGCCTTTGGACAGCATATTGCAACCTCTGAGAGATTCGATGACGAAATAGGCTGGGACATACTGAAAGAAGAGGCGTCCAAGTACTATGCAAATATAGTCATGCCCTATGGTGACCAGGTGAACAAGGCACTGGAAGCTCTGTCAGGTTTGGAAATTGATATGATCGCTCCTAGCCACGGCATCATCTGGCGCTCCCTCATCCCGAAAATATTGGAGGAGTACACCAAATGGGCGAATCACGAAACAGAAAACAAGGCTCTGATAGTATACGATTCCATGTGGGGCTCGACTGAGAAGATGGCGTACAAGCTTCGTGAGGGATTGGAAGAAAAAGGCGTTGTCGTAACGATGAGAAATCTTAAGACTAACCACATCTCGGATGTCATGACAGACCTTCACGATTCAAAGATGATATTGGTGGGCTCTCCAACGCTGAACAACGGCATGCTCCCCTCTATGGGGGCTTTCTTAACCTATATCAAGGGTTTGAAGCCAAGAAACAGGATCGGGTTCGCATTCGGCTCCTTTGGCTGGGGAGGTCAAGCAGTGGGAGAAATCGAAGAGGTCATGAAGGATTTGGGCTGGGAGATTCCTGTTGAGTGCGTTAAGATCAAATACATTCCCGATGGAGACGAGCTAGAGGCTGTAAAGGAAACAGGAAAACTGCTTGGGGAAAAATTATCGGATTAATGTCATTAATAGAGGAAAGGAGGTGAAAGATATGTGCAAAACATGCGGATGTTCTGCTACCGAAAAAGCTGTTCAGTACAAGTGCGAATGCGGAGAGGACTGCGGCTGCGGCGTCATCGAGTTCGATGAGGAACCAAAGGCAACACCGTTCTGCTGCGGCCTGCCCATGAAGCGGGTAAAGTGAGGTGAAGAATATGGCAAGATGGAGATGTATCGTTTGCGGGTACATTCACGAAGGCGATGCCCCACCAAACAGATGTCCCAAATGCGGGGCACCGGCATCAAAGTTCGTGAAAATTGGTGATTAAAAATAGAGGTGAATGAATGACGAATAGATTGGAAGTGTATAAGTGCGATGTTTGTGGAAACATAGTGGAGGTAATGTACGCAGGTGCTGGAGGATTGGTGTGCTGCGGACAGCCCATGAAGCTCATGGAAGAGAAGACCGAGGACCAGGGCAAGGAGAAGCACGTACCTGTTGTGGAAAAGACGGAAAAGGGCGTAAAGGTCAAGGTAGGCTCTGTTCCGCACCCCATGGAAGAGGAGCACTACATCGCCTGGGTAGAGGTGATCACAGACGGCGGGGTGCTGCGGAAATTCCTTAAACCTGGTGAAACCCCGGAAGCCGAATTCGAGGTTACTGGCGATATCAAACTAGCCAGGGAGTTCTGCACTGTCCATGGTCATTGGAAGAGCTAATTCCGGTGAGGAGCATGCTTAAAGATAAGATACAGGATGCATTAAATGGACAGCTGAATGCAGAAATGTACTCATCCTATCTGTACCTCTCAATGTCAGCATATTTCCAGTCCAATGATTTTGCGGGATTCGCCAACTGGATGAGGGTACAGGCCCAGGAAGAGCTCATGCATGCAATGAAGTTCTACGACTACATAAACGAACGGGGCGGAAGGGTTACCTTGAAAGAGATCGAGGCACCCATCACTGAATGGGATTCCCCAGCTGCCGCGTTCGGGCATGTGTTCAAGCACGAGCAGAAGGTTACAGGCTTGATAAATGGACTGGTGGACCTGGCATTGGAGGAAAAGGATCACGCCACCAACAACTTCCTTCAGTGGTTCGTCTCAGAGCAGGTGGAGGAAGAAGCATCGGCCAATGAGGTGCTGCAGAAGGTTAAAAGGGTTGGCAAAGAGGGTAACGGCTTGTTCATGCTTGATCAGGAACTTGCCCAGCGTGTTTTCACACCAGCTCCTTCAAAAGAAGAGTAGGACGATTTTCCGATACAGATCGCGTTTAAATAATAATGTTTGACACCCTTTCAGTAGAACCAACCCTTGTATATCCCTGTGGCAGGGCATCCTAGACATTTACCCTCTTTAAACGAGTGGCAGTTTTTGCACTGGATGAGCACACCACATGGGGGTGTGTCAGTAATCTCAGGTGTGAGGATGGTGGGGACGATGAAATCCTTTTCCGCACTGATAACGATGTTGAAGTCAACATCAGTCACTGACTTGTTCGGCCTTATATGGCCGTTGATTATGGCCTCCAATGTCGCTATACTTTCACTCACGAAAAACAAGCATAAGTTGTGCTCCCCAGAAATGCTGAATCCGTTGGCGTAATAGGGGCAGTTCTTGAACATGCTCAGTATTTCCGAGGGATTGTTTGAGGATATGTCCGCCTTGGCCACGTACAATCCCATTTTCAGGGGGTTGATGCCAGTTTGCGTTTCCAGTGCACCCCCTTCCTTGAGCTTCTTTACTCTCATGGCCACTGATGGCTGGGATAGATCGATTGTTTTAGCTATCTCCTCCTGAGAGACATCAGGATTTTTTGCGAACATGGAAATTATTATCCTGTCCTTTTTATCGAGCTTCATGAACATCCTGCCTTGTTATTATGAGTTCACTGACCTTATAGGCTATATTGTATAAATAATTTACTTATAAAATATAATGTCATTATTAATAATACCTATAAATAATAGTAATAGACTATATATATTATAGATTATATACTGGTAATTGAAGAAAAACTATGGAGGAAAACATGACGCACATATTCTCTTGCCCTGGCGCAATGCGGATAAAGGATCCGGTTCCCGAGTTCTTCAACTGCACCAAATGCGGTGCCGAGGTCGAGATATGGACGAACGAAAATTTCAGAAGATGCGAAACGTGTGGTTCTCTCATGCACAGGGAGCAGGTACCCTCCTGCATCGAATGGTGCAAATACGGCAAGGAGTGCGTAGGCGAGGAAGCCTACAACAAGTATATGGAGGCCAAGAAAAATAAAGGGGAGGACAAGAAAAAATTGGAAGAGGAGGAGGCGAGGTTAAAGGAGTTGATGGAAAAGGTTATTGAAAAATGTCAAAGGAGGAGTGAATTGAATGGTGAAAAGACAGATAATAAAGATAGATGAAGAACTTTGTACCGGATGCGGGGAGTGTATTCCCAACTGCCCAGAAGGTGCTCTGCAGATAATCGATGATAAAGCGAGGATAATAAGCGACCTGTTCTGCGACGGCCTTGGCGCTTGCATCGGCCACTGTCCTGTGGATGCGATTTCAATTGAGGAGAGGGAGGCTGAGGAGTACGACGAGCGCAAGGTTATGGAGAACGTGGTGAAGCAGGGGCCCAATGTGATAAAAGCCCATTTAGATCATCTCAAAGAGCATGGGCAGATGGAATATCATCAGCAGGCGGTAGATTTCCTCGTAAGTAGGAATATAGGGGTTCCAACTGAAGAAGAACATTCTCATGAGGTTGAGGAGGATAAGGCAACCCTTCCATGCGGGTGCCCT
>CBDUXN010000015.1:0-35544 GCA_965371185.1 uncultured Thermoplasmata archaeon | reverse complement strand
TGGATAAGATCATAAATGCGGGAATGGACCCAGACAAAGTAATACCGGAGGTGAGAAAGAGAATAAAAGACTTCAACCTCCCCGTCTCTCTAATTGACCGGGTAAATGAATTGGATCTAAAGACCGATTATGAGAGGGAATTCAAGAAATCGATCCCGTTCACCAAGAAAATCGAGAGGATTATAGAGAAATATCTTGTAATTGTGGAACAGAGGCAGGAACAACGTGCTAAGTCAAAGGGCTATTAGAAGGTTGGTCAAGATCGTTGCGCTGGATACACCCATTACCAAGGGTGCAGTGAAGTTTATCGCCACTGAAACCGAACTATACGCTCAACAACTTATAGAAGGGGCGATAGAGGCCCAGGCTATGATGAACGAGAGGCGCAAGGCTTGTAAACTACGATCCAAGAAAAGGCTCGGCAAGGCTCATTTCTGCAGTACAGATAGGAGGAAAAATGTTTAATCCCTCTAATGTCCTACTCCGTCCATCACAATTGGGGAAATCTGGGGTTGATGTGAGTTTTCCTTTGGTTAGGGTTTCTCATGCCACCTCAGACCCCAAAACTTATTTTTCTCATTATAGATATAAAGATAAAAAAACTTATATAGTACACCCTCCATATACTTTTATTGACTATCATGAAAAAACAGCTATTCAAATTGAAGGTATTCAAATCGGGGACTGGTTTAGTTGTGAATATCCCCTCCAAAATCGCTCAATATTTGGGGATAGAAAAGGGCGACATCCTTCATTTGAAGTTAGAAAAGATAGTCAAAAAGAAATGAAAAAGGAGATGATATCGTGAAAAAAACTCTAACCAATAGAGGTAGTAATGCCTCAAAGCAATTTTGGAGAAATCGAATCTCCAAGGTGTCTGCGAAAGAGAACCGGCAGCTTTTGAAAAAGTTTTTTGAAAGCGTGCAAGCCCGCAAAAAGGGTAGGGGGATAACCAACCGAACCAAAAACAGCTACGCTTCTATCCTTGCCCATTTCGCCAACTGGTACGGCAAGCCGCTGGATAAGGTGCGGGACATCGATATAGATGACTTCATAACCCACCTGCAGAACAACGGCAAGATCAGATGGGGCAGGCGCATAGAAATCTCAGAGAACACCATTACCAACCACAAGATCGCCATAAGAGCCTTTTATCGTTGGATGCTCCGACGGCATAAGGTAGAACAGAACCCTGCTTCGACCCAAGAAATATCAATGGATATGAAGGAAGCGTTCTATCTCAACCCCTCAGAGGTCAAGGCCATGTATGCGGCGGCTGAGAGAATAGGCCCGAGAGAGTACGCACTTATCCGAACCCTCTTCAGTACTGGAGTAAGAGCCAATGAACTGTTAAATCTCAGCGTCGAACCCCACCCTGAGCGCAACTATATTGACTTCAAAACAGGAATAATATACATCAATGTGACCAAATCTAAGGAGCGACGGCACTTCAACATACTGGATTGGCAAGCACTTAAACCGATTTTGGAGAACTACCTACAGAACCATAGAATAACCCCCAACTTGAAAAAGTCACCCAACAAGCCGTTATTCACGACCAGGAATCTAAAAAATTTGTCCTATACAAGGCTGAATGAACTATTTAGAGAGGTAGTCACCCAATCTGGAATAAAGCGGTTGAAGCTATTCCCCGAGAGAACATACGCAGATTTAACGCCACACCTATGCAGAAAGACTTTTGCCACATCCTACATTCGAGCCGGAGGAGACATAGTACAGTTGAAGGGAATCTTAGGACATGAAAACATCCAGACACCCATGATATACCTGGCTTATGTGAAGGCCGAGCAGGATGACAGCCACCTTAAAATCAATCTGTACAACCCTGAGCCTATCCTCCAACAACCTGAGCCCCCAGAACCTCAGCCAATACCACAACCCGAAGATGACCACATAGTGCCGGTTCATGCAAGGAACAAATACGATTTTTCTTATGTGTGATTAGGAGGGGATCCACATGAGGAAACATGAAATCATGGATACCATAGAGACCATGAACATCCCCGATCTGGTCGCTGTACTCGAGGCCGTCAAAAACGAATTGGACCATCGAAGGCATAAGGGGGCCATGATATGAAAAAGGACTCCCCGACTCTTTATGATAGTGTCTTGGAACTGATTAAAATCTTAGCAAAAAAGGATAAGCCCCGCAGATGCAATGAACATATACAATCGTCCTGGTGGAGTATAGCGGAATGGGATATAGGTTGGGCAACCGCAACTGAGAACTTTGTTTTCATCCAATGGTCTATCTTCAATAACTGAGGGTGGAGACATGGCACACAAGTTCATCAACGAGGATGAGGTTAGGAAGATCATAACCGAGCTGTACAGAATGAGCATCCCTGCAGGATTGATATGTGAGTTGGCCTATTTGAGAAATATGAGGGCTGGGGATATCCGATACGCAAAGGTATCGCACTTTCGCCAGCTTAATGGCTATCCGGAGTTTTATCTCTGGAATGACAAAACAAGGACCAATGAATATTTTCCGATACCACAGGGGATTTATGACAAGATCCAGGATTACATCAAGGTGCACGCCCTGCAGGGTGGGGATAATGTCTTTGAAATCGTTACCTCAACTGGAAAATATAAAGGACACAAAGCGGTGATAGGTCGATATTGGCTTCAGATACTTTGGTACAAGGCCTGCAAGGCTGTGGGAATCTATGAAGAGGCTGTCATCGATAGAAGGCTGTGCAGTAAATGCCCCCATTATCTCGGCGATCTGAAATGTAATGTCCTGGGCCACCCTAAGAGACGTGATTTTATCAATATAAAGCACTGCGTTGAAAGGGGTATCTCACGCAAAGAACTGGAAAAACATCCTCGATTACACGAGACCTTGAGAGGTGTTGGAGCAATATCCAAAATCAAGCATTACATGACACAGGGACTCGAGTACGAGATAGCCAAGCGTAAGGTATTCAAGTTCTCGAATTGGTCGAGTTGGGATGTTTATAACTGCTACATGGACCACGCCCTGGAGCGAGAGATAGGCACGAATGATTATGTACAAGATTGGTGCAATAAAAGTTTAATCTGAGAAAAACATTAGGAATATGGAGGTTGATAAGATGGGAAAAAAAATATGTGAAGTTGATGGTTGTAACGAAGCGGTATGGAAAGAATTTGTAGGACGTAATTTGTGTATAGATCATTTTGCAGATGAGATGGAAAGGTTTGAAGCCACACGTACAAAAAGAGAAAATGACTTGGTTCTTGTTATGCTGCACATTAATGATATACTTAAAGAACATGAGATGAGTGCAGAGGAAATTGTCGAAACTTTTTCTGTAATTGTACAACTACATAAAATTGATGTAATCAAATATTCAATAAATGAGGCCATACCCTCTCCCAAATATGAGCAAATAAATCTCTTAATGCAGTATAAAAAATTAATCAAAAAAGATAGAGGTTGTGAGAATGGCAAAATATAAATGTCCCAATTGTGGCTTCGATATTGACGTGAATGATGAATGGGCAAGTTTTTCTGAGCAAGTTAATAAATGTCCAGGGTGTAGCCACGAGCTACATTTTTTCACTTGTAAAGAATGTGGTGAACATGAACTTCAACTTGAGGAAATATCCATCTATGAGATGAGATGTACCGATACACTACCTTGTATCTGTGGTGAGACAGATATCGCAGCAATTGAAACGGGGCCCTATTATGAAGGCCATATTGAATGTTATGAACTTAACGAAGATCACCGCATTGGGGGCAAATCAGATTTTGACCACATAACTCAAAAAGAATATCTCGAAGAGATAATTGAAGCATTCAAGGCTGATGCTGAAGGCGAAGGAGAATCAGAAATTTTTTGCGAAGAGTGCTACGACGATCCAAGAAATAATGATTGGAAATCGGAATATGACGAGGATTCAAATGAAGAAGTAGAGAATGAGTGGTATCTTTATTGCGCAAATTGTGGGCATGAGGTTGAATATGGTTGGTCCCATCCCGAAGGTGGACGTATATGGCCAGCCGAATGTATAGATTTTAACCCTTGGAAGACCTGCCCCATACCACGATATGAAGAAAGCTGGCGTAAAAAAGGATGGTTGCGACCACTTAATTAAACCACTGGCTTGCTCCAACCGAAGAATTTTTAATAAACTTTTGGATAGGTGTTTTATTTCAACCGCTCAGGACAGGACCCAGAACTGCTAAACCACCTTCTGAACCCACATCCAATGCATGCTTCTCCATGCTGTGCGACACCGCCCGCATCTTCTCTATCTGCAGAAACCGGACGATCTTGCCAGTGCTTCTTTCCAGGCCTAAATGAACGATGCCATCCACCAAAAAGCCCTCATTTCCAAGGAGCTGTGCCTCACCACTGATCGGCCTCTCCATAATCAAAAATGCGGTCAGCTTGTTGTCCCTGAGCATCTTAAAGAAGTAGTACATCCTCTTCCGCATGTTGTCCACATTCTCCATCAGAGAGTACAGTGCTCCCAAGGAATCAAGGGCAAAGGCCGTGAACTTTTCGCCTTTCTGCTTTTTGATAAAGGTTATCATCCGTTCAAGAAATTCGAGGTAGTTTGTCGTCTCTTCCTCCCCAAAAAGTTGATCCAACTCCCTCAGATCGGTGAGATCAGATACCTGCATGTTCATGGAAAGCTTGATACCCAAGGCATCCATGTTCTGGACATGGCTGTCCACACTCTCCTCCAACGTGGTGTAGAGGGCGAACTCCCCTGTATTCTCCACGTACTTGGTCATCAATGCATAAACAAAGCTGCTCTTCATGGACCCAGGAGGGCCTGTGACGAGTATTATCTTAGGAGGTTTTATGTCCGTTTTAAAGAGCTTGTCAAGACCTCGGATGGTGTTCTTGAACATGTTCTTAACCTCGCTTTTTCTATATCAAGGCCGATATTCCATTGGCCTAGCACCAATATGAATTGATGATATCAGATTTAACCTTTCCGATGATATTTTTACGATATGATAGGATCGATCCCCCTCGCTTATTTCTATAGGGTAAATGTTAATTATTGATTCTATTGCGGTAAAATGTAAATATGGCTGCTGACATAACTATACAAAAGTTAACTATTTCGGCCATATCAAAAAAAACATCTCTCACGAGGGAAAACATGGCAAAACGCCACAAAAAAGTAACAATGAAAAAGTTAAAAAAAACGCCACCGAAACAAGAACCTAAAGATTGGCTGGATGAGGCAGATCAGCTTCTGGCCGCAGAAAAATACGAAGAGCTGCTCACTTTGAGTGATAGCATTCTTGCCGATGATGAAAACAACCCACAGGCATGGAACCTGAGAGGCGATGCACTCGATAAGCTGGGCAGGTTCGGGGAGGCTGTGGAGGCGTATAATAACGCGCTCAGCCTCAACAGAAGAATGGCAGATCTGAGCCTGGAGAGCGTTCAGGTTGAAGAGCCCGGTGTGGAGCAAGAGGTCGATCCTGAGGGAGTGGAAGAGGTTATTGAGCAAGAATCCCTTGAGTTGGAGGATGCAATGCTCGAGGATATTGCACTTGATGAGATGGCCTTGAAAAGTGCACAGGATGAGCCCACCGTTAAGATGGATGCATTGATGTCCCTGAGGGAGAGCAAGACTCAGTACGAGTATGAATCAACCCCAGAAAAGATGCCTGAAGATTTAAAATTGAATCTTAAATATTACAATAAGATACTGGCGCAGAATCCAAGAAGCGAGAGGGCATGGAACAACAAAGGCACGGTTTTGCTCAGGCATGGCAAGGTCGAGGCAGCCCTGGAATGCTTCAACAAGGCAATTAAGCTCAGATCTGATTACGTTAACGCCTGGATAGGAAGGGGCGCCTGCATGAGGAAAAGCAGTGAATTGGAGAAGGCATTAGAGGATTTTGATAAGGCATTGGAATTGCAACCAGAGAATGTCTCGGCCCTTTTTGCAAAAGGCTGTGCTCTGCTGGATTTAAATCGAATAGAGGAGGCTATAGCCTATTTCGACAGCGTTCTGAGTTTCAATGAGGAGTATAATGACGCATGGTTCGAGAAGGGCAACGCATACTACACCCTGGGCGATATGGAAAGTGCCATAGAGTGCTTTGACTGGACCCTAAATCTGGAGCCGAACGATGCCGATGCATGGTTTCAGAGGGGAAACGCCCTTTACAGGGTGAACAGGACAGCAGCTGCCCTCAAATCCTATGACAACGCCCTGAAGCTCGATCCCAATGACTCGGGGGCCTGGTTCCAGAAGGGGAACGCATACTATTCCCTGGGCAGCTTCAAAAAAGCGCTGGAGTGTTACGATAGAGCCCTGGAATTTGCACCTGAAGACGATAACATCCTGAACAACAAAGCTGTGGCCCTGAGAAAGCTCGGCTGGTACAACGAGGCCTTGGAATACTCTGAAAAAGCCGTGGATTTAAACCCTAATAACGAGAAATTCTGGTTCAACATGGGCAGGATCCTGGAGGGCTTGAAGAGGCCTGAGGATGCTGAGAAATGCTTTAATAAGGCTGCAGAGCTCGGCATGCGGGCCTCCTAACCGGGAATATCGATCTTTGCGTTTTCATTTTTATAGTGGAGGACATAACTATTTGACGTTTTAAATCTGTCCTCCACTGCTAGTGGAAGACGCACAGTGTAATCAGAGATTTTTGTCTTCCGCTATAATTATGACATTATGGGCGGTTGGAGGGGGTATGGAGGCGTAGTTTAGGTAAAAATTCATGGGTGGAGGAGGGAGAGGCGGGCGGGATAATACCCCAATCTTCATATAACCCCTACATATTCATGTGAAAACGATACCATTGCATCTCAGGTGGTAAAAAAATGCCGAGAAAAAAGGTCGTGATCATGGGTGCAGCAGGACGGGATTTTCACAACTTCAATGTGTACTTCAGGGACAACGAGAAGTATGATGTTGTGGCCTTTACAGCCACCCAAATACCAGGAATTGACGAAAAAAAATACCCTCCAGAGCTTTCGGGAAGGCTGTATCCCGAGGGCATACCCATATTTTCTGAGAAGGCGTTACCTAGGATAATAAGGGAGCAAGATGTCTCCGAGGTCACACTCGCATACAGCGATATCTCCCATGAAGAGGTTATGCATAAGGCCTCGCTCGTACTATCCTGCGGCGCGGATTTCAGATTGATGGGCCCGAAAAACACGATGCTCGAATCAAAGGTACCTGTGCTCTCAATATGTGCGGTCCGAACAGGATGCGGAAAGAGCCAGACAACCCGTAAGGTGGCCAACATACTCAGAGGAAAAGGGAAGAAAGTGGTGGTGATAAGGCATCCAATGCCATACGGAGATCTCGTGAAGCAGGCCCTTCAGCGGTTTGAAACCATGGAGGATCTGGATAAGCACGACTGCACCATAGAGGAAAGGGAGGAGTACGAGCCCCATATCAAGCAAGGAAATATCGTCTATGCAGGTGTGGACTATGAAAGGATTTTGGCTGAGGCGGAGAAAGAGGCTGATATCATCGTTTGGGATGGAGGAAACAACGATCTGCCGTTTTTCGTGCCAAAGCTGCACATTGTGGTGATGGATCCTCATAGGCCTGGGCATGAGAAGAGATACCACCCCGGCGAGGCGAATTTCAGGATGGCGGATGTTCTCATAATCAACAAGATCGGAACAGCGAGCAGGGAGAATGTGAACATCCTGAGAAAGAACATCGAGGAAATCAATCCAAATGCAATGATCATAGAGGCCGAGTCCGCCATAAGCGTTGATGATCCATCCATGATCAAGGGAAAGAGGGTTCTTATCGTGGAGGATGGCCCGAGTGTAACACACGGCGAGATGCCCTATGGTGCGGGGGAAATAGCGGCAGAGAAGTTTCATGCTGCGGAGACCGCGGACCCGAGAACCAATGCCGTGGGCTCCATTAAGGAGATCTATGAGAAGTATCCGCATCTTGAGAAAATTCTACCTGCCATGGGCTACTCGGATAGACAGGTCGACGAACTGGAGCAGACGATCAATGCAACCGATTGCGATGTTGTGATCGCAGGCACGCCCATCGATCTGGGAAGGGTCGTGAATGTGAACAAACCAATTGTTAAGGTGAGGTACGAGCTGCAGGAGCTGGGGGAGCCCAATTTAGAGACGGTTTTAAAGGAATTTTAGGGCTCACCACCTTTAACATAAATTACCCTTTTGGAAGGACAAAAATATTTATTAGAACAAACCATTGCCATAAACTGACTAAACGGGCCGGTAGATTCTTGAGGAAGCAAAGCTTCCTCCTCATCTCCCGCCCCTCAGCTGGCACTTTAATTCAATACGGGCCGGTAGATCAGTTGGAAGATCGCCACGCTTGCAACGTGGAGGCCAGGGGTTCAAATCCCCTCCGGTCCATTTTGGTTTTAGGTCATCTTGTGGGTCCTTCTATTGGCCCCTCGGTATCGGAATAATCTGTATGTCTTTTCTCCCAGTCGGTAACCAAAAAGTACCCATAGAAATGATCATTCAGGGGATCGACATTGATATCTGCCCAGTCTATGCCCACCTCCATCTCCACTGTACTCAAGCCTACATCAACAGGACCTAGCTCTGTCCATTTCCACTCCATGGAAATTGTCCCGGCCCATTCATAATACGATTGGCTGAGCACATTGTTGTATCTACCTCTCACTTCTATCATATAGTCCGCACCTATCGGAATGCTATCATTATAGCCTATATCAGGAATGGTGTCGATGAATATGTAGACTATATCCTCCCCTGTTTTGGGTGGTTGAGGTAATGGTGGTACATCTCCACCATCATTTCCCGGGTCAGATTTAACCACCCTATTCCAGTAAGGAACCTTCACACCCCCGGCAATCACTCCATCTACCCTCAGATAGAACGCGGGCCCATAATCAGTGTTCGAGACTCCGTACTTCGATATGTCCAAGTTTGGACGGACATTATCGTTAGAATCATTTCGTATATGCTTACCCACCCAGTCAGCGAATGCACCGTCGATCCTCACATCTTCAGGTATGATGTCGATATAGCTCAAATCGTATTGACCATCCTGCGGGAAAGCGTTTTTTAAAGTGGTTGTGCCTGTATTTGGTACCACATCATGAGGTTGCATGATTCTGAGCCCTAGGGTGTTCTCCGTCTGAGAAGTGCTGCTTAGATCAACCTCGCCAAAGAGAGTTAAAGTGGCTCCAGCACTCACTACCAAGTTGGTCTGAAAATTCACGGCTCCATTGCTTAAGGTTCCTGAGTCAACCGCAATATTTCCATCAGTGAGTCTCACGACACTCACATCGCCATCGTTGCCATTTCCTATTCGGGTGAACCTTATACTTCTCACAATCAAATCCATACCTTCAGCCTTAATATTCAGCTTCAATAATCGATTTCCACTACCTGTAATGCTCTCAGCACCAATTCCCTGCTGCTCCACAACCAGAGCACCTGGTTCATTACTTATTATTGTATCAGAAAAGTCCTCAAATACATAATAGCTCTGCATGTAAAATAGAACATCCACCACATCATTTTCAGATAGAGAGAGGTCATAATATCGCACCTGTGTCTCTATCCTGGGACCATTAATAGCTGCTGGCGCTGAGCGTTCTTCCTCCCAATAATTCCAATCCTGTATTGTTGAGGTGAAGCTGTAAAGGGTACTGCTCAGCACATCACCGCTCCAACCATATACCATCAACATATAGTCTGCACCTATACCGTTAATGTAATAACCTGTATCAGGATTTTTATCTGTGTCAATGAAAACGTATATCGTGTCAACATAATTATCTCCAGAAGGTTCACCAGCTAACATATCTCCTCGAACCTGTAAATAGAATGATAGCTGGGATCGGCTGCTGTCGACCCTATAATCGACGATATCAACATTTGGGTTAAACGGTGAGGGTTCAACATTATCTGATACTGAAATTACATCACTCCAATCACTGAAATCACCATCAATTTCTATCCCCTGTTGGTCTGTCTCAGAATCATTAAATTGGGTAAACCTAACAAATGAAGCTAAAATGAGAATTATGGCAATAATGGGAACAATTATCAATGCACGATTGACGCCTTTTTTTACTTTGAGCTTGGCACCACAAGCTGTGCAAAAACTGCCTCCTGAGTCAATCAGCGCATTGCACGAAGGACATTGTATTTGCATTCTCACTTCCTCCAACATATCTCGCACTTTTTGGTAATTAAGGTCTAACTTCCCATGGTTTTTATATACATATATAGTTTTCTAATTTAAAAGATAGGAACTTCTATGTTCATCGAGAAAATAGATAAGGACTTAGATGAAGAAACAGAAAAAAATTCGACATATCTATATACCCCATTCGCATACGGGGGCATTGGGGAGCTGATTATGGAAGAGATCAGAAAGGCAATGGAGAATTTTGGCATACCTGGCAGAGACCTATATGATTTGCCCACATCCGAGAAGAGTTTTCCTGATGGAGCGAACTACCGCATTGAAATTTCTGGTATTGAAAGGCTGAGCACTCTCGAAGCACTTGTGGACGAGATGGAGAAGCGCAGCGTAATCGTGCACCGTCTCATAGGCACGGTAATGGGCTCTACTTTGCTCACAGACGATGAGCTGATTGACTTTGCAAAACTTGCAAAAGATAAGAGCCTCGAGGTGATCATCACTCCTGGGCCGAGAAGCTCCTGGGACACAGGCAGACAGCTGTTCACGCCTGAGGGTGCGATTTCAGGTCTCAGGATAAGAGGCTCGGACAACCTTTCCTACCTGATAGCCGACATAAAAAGGACCGTGGACTTCGGTTTCAGAGGATTTCTCGTCACAGACGAAGGGGCACTGTGGTTGTTGAGTAAACTCAGGGAAGAGGGAATGATACCAAAGGATGTGGTATTCAAGGTTTCCATATATGCAGGCCATGCGAACGCAGCAGGAGGCAAGCTGCTCGAGAGCCTGGGGGCCGACACCTTCAATCCTCTCGGGGATCTAAGCCTGCCTATGTTCGCTTCCATAAGAAAGGCCATCGACATACCAATTGACATCCACATCATCCTGTCAGAGTCCTTTGGAGGCTACAACAGGTTCTGGGAGGCCCCGGAGCTTGCAAGGGTTTCTTCGCCCTGCTATTTCAAAATCGAACCTGGCACGGCCCTTGCTGCTGGGGGAGGAATATACAAGCCCTGGACTGACGAAGGTTTCCTTGCCAAATTCACAAGGGAGAAGGTGAAGTACGCTGAGATCATCAGAGGAATCATAGAAAAACATCAGCCAGACCTCAAACTGTCCGAGATCGGACCAGAGGACCTGGCCATACCAAAGCCTTGATCTCTTCATTTTCTGCCTTTATTAGGGGGTATTTACAATGGGTGAGTTCGTACTTGAAGGAGTTTTTCCTGCTTTGGTAACGCCCTTTAAAAAGGACGAGAGCATAGATGAAGAGGCATTCCGCGCTCTAATCCAGCATGTGATTCCCCATGTTGACGGCATCGTTCCGTGCGGCACGACAGGTGAGTTCGTATACCTCGATTTCGAGGAGAGGAAACAACTGTTAGACATAGCCATAGACGAGGTGAAAAGCGGGAAGTACGTTATAGCCGGCACGGGCGCGTGTGCCACGAAGCATACCATAGAGCTCACAAACCATGCCAAGGATGCAGGAGCAGACGCAAGCCTTGTTGTAAGTCCATACTATCTCAATCCAACAGATAAAGGGCAGTATGAGCACTTCTATCAGGTAGCCAAGAAAACAGATTTTCCGATTATCATGTACAACATCCCCCAGTGCACTGGCTCCTTCCTGCCGAGAAGGGTTATTGAGGACCTGGCCAAGATCGACAACATCGTGGGCCTGAAGGATTCCTCAGGCAACCTGACCTTCACATTGGAAGTGCTTGAGAAGGTGAGGGACGATATCAACGTGGTTATAGGCCATGATGAAGTAGTCCTTCCAGCCCTGGCTGCGGGATGCAAGGGCATGATCCTGGCTTCTGCCCAGGTGTTCCCTGACATATGGCAGGACCTATTTTCGGCCGTGAAGGATGGTAATCTAGAGAAAGCCCAGGAGCTTCAGATGAAGGTGCAGAAACTGGCCCGAATATTCTGCAGGTACGGAGGAGCAGTGCCTGTAAAGGCCGCACTGAGGATGATGGGTCTCAAGATCGGAAGAGCTAGAAAACCCATAAGAGAAGGCGGCGTGATAATCCATGAGGACAGGGAGGAGATCAGGGTGGAGCTGGAAAAACTCGGAAAGATCGAGCCTGCTAAGTTCGAATTCACTATTCCTGATGAACCTTTAACCACAAGGTTCGAGGATCTCGGGTTGAGCGAGGAGGACATTAGAAGCGGGAGCCTTATGACCTCCACAGCCGATGCCGGGGAAGGGGCAGAGAAGGTTCATGTTGACCTGATCTTAGGTGTTAAAAAGAGCCCACTGGGTAGGATCTTCGCTGCTCAGCTCACACACCCAAGGCATGGACATGAAGCTCTGACAACGATACTGGAGCCTAACCTCACGGTTAGACCTTCTACCCTCATCGTGCCCGCGGTTGAGCTGAAAAATCTGAGACAGGCTAACATGATATTTGGACCCACGCAGAGTGCAGTGGCCAAGGTTATCGTGGACAACATCGAGCAGGGCGTTATCCCAAATGAGGCAGTTCGCAACCACCTCATGATACTCAAAATCCATGTTCCACCAAATGCCTTGGACAGGCAGAGGTTGTATGAGAACAATTACCAGGCAGTGGACAAGGCCTTGAAGGATGCTTTCGGATTGCAGGGGGGTGAGTGATTGCCCAAGATGGAATGGCTCAAAGGCGTTTTCCCTGCCCTTGTCACACCGTACACAAACGATGAAGAAATTGATGATGAGGCATTTAGGCGCCTGATAAATTTCCTTCAGCCCAACGTGAACGGCTTGGTTCCCTGCGGCACCACAGGAGAATTCATGTACCTTTCCGAGAAGGAGAAAAGGCACCTCATAGATTTGGCAATTGACGAAGCCAAGGGAAAGTCGCCAATAATAGCCGGCACAGGCTGTCCGAGCACGAAGCACACTGTTGAGCTTACACAGTACGCAAAGGACGCAGGCGCAGAGGCCGCTTTGGTGGTGTCTCCCTTCTACCTCAAGCCCTCATTCAAAGGACTCTATGAGCACTACGATGCACTCAATTCCCTTGATTTCCCAATCATCCTTTACAATATCCCTCAATGCACGGGAGTGCACAAGAAATGGTGGACAGCCGAAGGGCTTGCGCAATTGGAGAATGTGATCGGCATAAAGGACTCCTCAGGAGACATGGCCTTTCTGATGGCCTTGTTCGAGAAGATCAAGGGCAAGATATCCATAATCTGCGGAAACGATGAGATTGGGATGCCTGCTTTGGCTGCTGGTGCGGATGGCCTGATTTTGGCAAGCGCGAACCTTATTCCAGATATCTGGCAGGTTATATACAGGGCTGTTAATGACGGCGACATCGCCAAGGCACGGGAAGTTCAGGGTAAAATACAAAAGCTGGTTCGCATCGTCGTGAGGAACGGAGCCAACCAGGCCGTGAAAGAGGGACTAACGATGATGGGTTTAGAGATGGGCAACTCCAGAAGGCCGGTAATGCCTGGCGGCCCATTCAGACGGGAGGACAGGGAAGAACTGAGAATCCAACTTGAAGATCTTGGAAAAATTCCTTCAAAACCTGTGGAGTTCGAGGTTGGTGAGGGAAAGGTGGTCAAGTCCAACTACCCTGCGGTGCCTTACACACCAACTCGCATCTCCGACTTCACCATGAAGATCGGCGAGGGTTTTGCCGGCCCCCCGGCCTCCGAAATAGCCCATATAGACCTCTTAATCGGGGTTAAGGATGGCCCAGTGGGCATGGCCTTGGAAGAGGCTTTGGAGAAAGAAGAGGCAGAGGGTAAGGATAGGTTAAGGCTTATCGAGGAAAATCCGAAAACCCTGCTCGTTCCCACCGTCACGGTTAGAACGAAAAGACAGGCAGAGAATATATACGCCCATGCTGCAAAAGGCGTGAAGCTGGCCATAGAAAAGAGCGTTAAGGACGGCGTTCTTCCAGAGGCTATACTCGACGATATTTGTATGATAGCAAACGTCTTCGTCCATCCAGCTGCTGCGAACAGGCACCGCATCATGTTCAACAATTATAAGGCAATGCTGCACGCAACGAAGAAGGCCATCGAGGAACGACCCAGCGTCGAGGAGCTTTTGAACGAGAAGGAGTGCGCGAGACATCCATTCAAATACACGCCTTAGAGAGGAATTGGAGTGCTCCAATGAAGGTCATCGTCGTCTCAAAAACTGATACGGCAAGCTGCAACATCTTCGAAAATCTCATGAAGCTCAAGGATTGGAAGGAAGAGGGGAGATTCCAGGACAATCCCCTCTATTTCCATGAGGATTACTGCATCGCAACCATAAACGACGAGCATATCTTTCATGATGACATAGATATTGAATTGAGTCAGGTTTTGGGAGATAAGAAAAAGCCCGAATGCATCATCTACGCCTCAAGGCACAGGAGCGAATCCGGTAAAAGGAGCCTCACAGTTCATCCCATCGGTAATTTCGGTGATGCCGAGTTTGGGGGGCGGTCAAAAACACTGGTACCTTCCTCGCCACATTTGATGACACAGGCACTGCGTATTCTGAAGAAGAGGGCGAAGAACCTGGATTATGCGGTATCCTTTGAGGCCACACATCACGGTCCATATTTGCAGACCCCGACATTTTTCATAGAAATCGGCAGCGAGGAGGACGCTTGGCAGGATGAGATGGCGGGTAGGGTCATTGCCGAGACGATTTTGGAAACGCAAGCCGTAAATTATCCTGTGGGCATAGGTATTGGCGGAGGACATTACGCGCCCAGAACAACTGATGTTGCCCTTGAAAGAGAGATATCCTTTGGCCATATCGTGCCAACCTATGCCTTGGCATACCTTACGCCAGAGATGGCCGAACAGGTTGTGAGAGCCACTAATGGTGTGCAAAAGGTCTACTTCCATAAGAAGAGAATGAAAGGCGGGCAGTATTCGAAATGGAAGGAATTTTTTTCGGGTTTGGGAATCGAACCTGTGAGGAGCACGGATCTGGAACCGCTGGATGGGGGACAGGGCTGATATCAATAACACTATGCCGAAGGTAATATATATTTTAACCTGATTTGGTTGATGATATTGATGAAGGCAGGTAATAACATCCATGTAAAACCTGAAAATAAATCACCATCACAAGGTAATGTTGATCCCTCCCAGTCTGCTCAAACCTCACCTCCACCTCCCGAGTCCACGCCATCAGGGTTTACGCCTCAGCGATCTCAGCACCCACAATCTCCGCCTCCACATGCTCTACCCTCAGAGGCCCCTCCCCCCCAACCTCCCCCGCCTTCACCAGTTTATTCCTGGGAGATGTTCCCATATTTGGCGAAAGAGCTTATAAGAAAGGGGGAGAGCAAGAAGCCGATTTTTATAATTATCGGAGTCTTTCTGATCACAACCGCTGCTCTGGTATTGCCAATGGCGGGGATGATGGCGTATTACAGTTTTTCAGATGGTGTGGCTTTTGGGGGCACATTTACGCTTCAAGGCAAGGTCATTGCAGAGGACGACACGAACCTATCCGAGGTCAGGATTTCCATACTTGGCACCGGTTTATTCTCCATTTCCGACGAGAACGGTACCTACATCATTCCCAATGCACCGGAGGGAATATGGCGAATCAAGGCCTCCTTGGGGGGGTATAAAGAGGAGGTACACAGGGTTCTACTACTCAGAACTTTTTCAGATACAGTTGATTTTTCCTTGGAGAGAGGCAACGGAGAAAATGATGTCAACGATCTTTGGTACTTCGTCAGCCTGGCTGTGGTGTTGGTGATGTTCTCACCTTTCGTCATCGCAGCTTCTATGTATTCATTTAAGGGAAAGCGTTTTTCTGTTGTGTTTGTGGGAGCGATTCTCGGCATGTTCACCATGGCTCCTGGGTTGGTTATGTGGTTCAGCCCCACGATTTTCATCATGGGTTCCGTAGGTTTTATTCTGAGTTCCTCCGCCTTGCTGATGATCGTGGCGAACAGGAAGGCATTTATAAAATCCGGGGATACGATCCCTAAAAATGAAAAGGGACAAAAAAATCAAAAATAGAGGCGGGATAAATTTTCTAGTCTATCGTGCCTGAAACACCGCAGTGCGGGCAAGATATTTCTTGCGGATGTTTTGTAACCTTCACAGTGAATCTCCTGCCGCAGGAGGGGCATTCTATTTCCTCTTCTCTTGCCTCTTCTCGAGTTTCCTCTCCGACAGCTTCTTCGGCTTTGTCTTCAGCCTTCTCAGCTTTTTCTGCAGGCGGTTCCTCTGGCTTAGCTTCAATGCCTTCTTCAGGTTTTTCTTCTGCAGCTTCTTCTATTTTTTCCTCGACCTCCTCCGCTTTCTTGACCTTCTGGTCCACCCTTATTCTGCTCAATATCGCGAATCTTGTGCCCTCAGTTGATAGACCCCTGCTCTCCGCTATGCCTATCAACTCCGTCTTCTCCATGGCCTCCAGCTCTCCGTCGGAGTACGTTTTTAGCCCTTCTTCCGTTAATAGGCCGAGTTCCTTGATTTCTGCCTCAGCTTCCGCTAGCATCTCTCCGATGCCCTCTCCCCCCACAGGCTCCTCTTCGAATGCAACTTCCTCGGGTTCTTCTGCTTCCTCTTCTTCAGCAGGTTCCTCCTCTTCAACCTCCTCTTCAATTTCCTCGGGCTCCTCTTCTAACTCTTCCTCTACCTCCTCTTCCTCGGGTATCGATTTTCTGGGCTCCTTCATCAAGAGCTCCTCTTCTTCGGGCAGTCTTTCATATTCTGAAGGTCTTCTGGTGAGGAACACCAAAAACATCAGAATGATGATAAGGGCAACTATCACTATCCACCACCACCAGAACGGATCAAGACTAACTGCACTGTCAAGGGGTGCGTAATCCTCCCAGTCCACGACTTTATCATTGTCATCATCTGGATCTGCGTTATCTCCGATACCGTCATTATCATTGTCATTCCACTCCAAGGAGTTGTCTGGGAAATCATCACGATCAGGTGCATTGGGTCCATTGGTCACCCCGTCGCCATCTCTGTCAATATCGGTGCTGTCCCCTTCACCATCACCATCCATGTCAAGATGTTCATTCTCATCGTATGGGAATGCATCCTCTGTGTCATAATAACCATCATTGTCATCATCGGGATCAGCATTATCGCCTATCTGGTCACCATCTGCATCATTCCACTCCATTGAATCATTTATAAAGGCATCGAGAGCATTCCTTACTCCATCGCCATCCCTGTCTGGATCAGTTCTATCACCGATTCCATCGCCGTCGATATCACCTGTCTCAGTCTCATCGTACGGGAAGGCGTCGTTGACATCAGGCACACCATCGTTGTCGTAGTCATGCTCGTATCCGGGCTCCTCTGCATCTGGTCTACCGTCGCCATCGCTGTCTGTTGGATCGATTTGAATTGTGAGTCCTGCGGAAGTCACTGAATTGCCATCATCCTCTCCATCTGAGGGTGTGACTGTCACGGTGACGATGTCTCCCTCGCCGAAATAGCTGGCATCCAAAGTGTTCTCGATAACACTTGATACAGGCACACCGTTTATAGACCAGCCATAGTAGTAAATAACTGTGGTGTCCGAATCATCAGGGTCCATGAATCCAATGGGCATCCCTATGAGGTCGTCTATCTCTGTGGCGTTCTGGGGTGAAATGACCACTCCTGTTAACTTAGGTGCGCTGTTCACAACAACAACAGGCAAAGAGGTGAAGGCCTCGCCGTACTTCTCCCCGTCGTATGGGGTCACAATAACGGTTATCATATCATCCTTAGAGAAGTGATCTGATGTAAGATTCTTTTCAGTTGCTCCGAGAATCAAATCGCCGTTTCGGTGCCATTGATACAGGTACGTCACAGGGTCGCCATCCAGATCACCACCTGTACAAGCTGCCTCTATCATGTCGCCCTCTTTTGGAGCCAAGGTCGAGAGGATAACAGTAGTTACATACGGGGGTTCGTTGACCACGCTGACCACTATCTGGAATGACTGGTCATCGTATGCTCCTTGTGAATCAGTAACCTTTACAGTAACATCAAAGGTTCCCGTCAAAGCCTGCTCATACGTTGGCGTCCAAGTGATAACACCTGTGATCGAGTCGATGTCCATCCCTGTTGGGCTCGTGGTAAGCGAATAAGTAATAACATCGCCGTACTGCTCGTCCGCATCTGAGGCGTCAACAGGATAATTGTAACTTCTATCTTCTTCGGCTGTTGTATCAGGCACTGTGGTTATTGTGGGGACATCGTTGACAGGATCCACTGTAACCCTGATGGTGTCCTCGACATTGTATGTGCCATCAGATGCTGTAAATGTTATGTCCTCAACACCGCTCCAGTCAAGTAAGGAAGAGAAACTGACAGTGTTTGTAATTGGGTTAATAGTGACCGCGATGTTGGTGGCACCGCCATGAATGAATGTTAAAGTACTGTCAACGTCCGAGAAGTACGTATCTAGATCGAAAGCGTTTACCATACCACCATCCTCTTCAAATGACACATCAGGTAAGAACATCACGAGAATTGGGGCGTCCTCTACAGGATCCACTGTTACGCTGATATTGCCCTCGGTGAATAAACCAAGAGCGTCAGTTGCCCTGAATATTATCGTTTCCGGGCCGCCGTTCCAGTTCTCCGGAGCAGTGAATGTGATCACATTGTTGCTGTCCATGGTCACTGTGATGTACATTCCCTGAGTGTGAATGTAAACAAGATTCTCAACACCACCATCGTCGGAAGCGTAGTCATCCAAATCGAACATGTATTTTGTGTCCTCGTTGAAGTTGATACTGGCAGGAAGTATAAGTGAAGGCACATCGTTCAACACAATCACCTTGAGAGTATGCTGATGGACATCGAATGCCAGTGTAGTTAAAAGTGTAAGTCCATCCCTGACGGTGATCGTATGCGGGTTCATTGAATAATCCTTACCTGAGGCGCTCTGCCTGTATGCGGTGGTCCCTGTTTCGTTGAAGTAACCTTTCGTATCCGTGAAGCCGAATGTATATTCGCCATCAGCATTGGTTATGTTGATCTCCAAATCCACCTGCGGCTCTCCGAACTGGTCGAGCACCAGAACATCGGTTGTATAGCCCACATCCAATAGGGCTTCTTCATCGACAAAAATCACCGAGGCTTGGTCAAATTCAGTGTCGATCATCTTAACGATCGTATTGTTGTTTTCCAACTCTATCTGCGTTATCAACGTGGATTCATACACCCATATCGAGGAATTTATGGCGACAATGTTGGCATAGGGTGTGTCATCGAAGCTGCATGCATGAATCTGGATGTTGGCATTGACCGCATAAAGGCTCTCGGCCAGGGATATGCCCACTGTGTTGAAAACCATGATGACTGGTGGATACGATTTTGTGGTCCCGGATGTGAATTCTATCTGCATGACTTTCTGAGGTTCTGCCGGAGGGTTCCTCAACTCCCAACCTATGTTCTCGAAGGTGTTCCAGGCTATTGTGGGCCATGAATCGTCTGTCTGGATGCATACCTCGGATGTATATTCGAAGTGGTTGTATGAGATGGTGGTATTCGTATCACCAAGCATTATATCGTAGTTGTTGTAGGAGAATGTGTTGCCTGAGATTATAGATGGCTGTGTGCTGGTGATAGAGATTCCTATATTGTTGTTGTAAAATGTATTATCATGGAAAGTGCCGCTGATGTCGTTATACGCATATAATGCCTCATAAGGTGAGCCCGATATACTGTTATCATATACCTGGACATCTCCCCCTGCAGTGCCTGCAGCAAGGGCGATGCCTACTAAATTACCATGGACCTCGTTCTCCTTAACCACTCCGTCCAGTCTAGAAGCTGCCCAAAGATGCATGCCATTATCGTAGTTATTTGTTATGTTATTATCATTTATATATGAATAAATCGAAAGGGTACATTCGAGATGTATACCGGCCCCCCAATTGTAAGATACATCATTGTATTCGATGACTGCACGTATATCCGAACTAGCGATAACATGCAAACCCGCTGTATTCACGCTATTTGAGATGTCATTGCTCAACACATCCAGGTAGGCATACCCGCATGAAACCAGAATATTATCCAGATAATTAGAAGAGAAGGTGTTCCCGTCAATAGAGGCGGATATCTCTCCGGTTGCGGACAGGTACATACCATAATCCCATAACGAGTTAGATATGTCGTTATTATTAAGAGTCAAAATCCCATTAGAAAACACCGCGTAAACATTTGACATGTAGTTGCCTGTGATGATGTTGTACTCCAAATCCAGGCTTATATCGTTTAAAGCAGACATTTCAAGGCCGTTGCCACTTGTACTTCCGCTCAGATCATTGTCGGTTATAGTGAAATAGCCCCAGCCGTCAGAAACGAGTGCCAGGTTCGAATCAAAGTTGTTGGAAAAATCGTTGTTAACAGCTGTGACAAACATCTCGCCATCTCCTACCCAGCCCATCCTCAGGTAAGCACCATAGCTGTATGTGCTGTCAGAAAGGTCATTGTTAATCAGTGTGATGTAACATAGGCCGGAGGGAGTGTACACATACAGGTTCTCGAAATTATTTCCTGACAAATCATTGTTAACAATATCTGCTGATAAATCTCCGTTTGCCAACAACTGTATGCCCATGTCGTCGATAGAATTGGTTATAACGCTGTCCGTTATCGTGGCATAAAGATTTCCGCTGATAGATTCCATGTATAAATTGGTGTCAAAGTTATTTGCTATCTCGTTCTTGTCCGTGTCGATTGTAAGGTCAAAATTGGTTTCGAGGTAGGCTCCGTAGCCATCGTTATTAGTTATGGTATTAGAATCCATTGTGAGTACGTGTATGGATGTGCCGCTGGAGAGGTACAACCCGTCCGAAGCGGAGTTCATAATAGTATTAGAGTTCAGCTGGAGTGTAAAAGGTCCATCAGTGAAGGAAAGGTACATCCCATCAAAATAAGTGTTGAAGATGTGGTTGTTGCTGATATCAGCCATATAAACCGTACTGAGTGCTTCGAAGTAGAGACCGTAGTTCTGGGCGACATTGCTTATGGTGTTACCCGTTACCTGCATATTCCAGACCACGTCTGAGAAGCTGATATAAACGCCATCTGCCGTATTCTCAATAATATTATTATTAAACTGTAACGATGTCACATCCTCCAAACCTGCCCAGAGGTAGAGGCCGTAATAATCGATAGCAGCCGAGATCTCGTTGTCGTTGATTACAACCTCATCCACACCCAAATCAAAGTGAAGGTAAACACCCTTGTCTGAGTTATCGATATTGTTGCCGTTCATCTCGTAAATGCCAACCCAATCGTAAAATAACATCTGAATCGCATATTCCCAGGCCGTATTCATTACTATGTTGTTGTTGACCTGTGCCAGGGTCACATCGCAGTAAATTGTTATTAATATTCCATCTTCGGAGTCGACTATCTGGTTATCAGATACAACCAGTTGTGTAACAAATCCGGTTGTGTTGGAGATTTCCAATCGAAAGCCCCAATCGTCTAACGTGTCCGATATAATATTTTCGGTAACTCTTATGGTTTGTGGAGCATAGTCAAGATCGAAGCGAACCCCACTTTCGGTATTGTCCACAGTGTTTCCTTGAAATTCCAGTATATCTATTTCGTCCCAATTAACCAGGTAAAAACCATAGCTCAAAGGTGTATTACTTATCACATTATCGTTGATCTGGATCGTTAATACCCGACAGTATAAGTCCAAATACATCCCCCCGCCTGCGTTATCAACTGTATTTCTATTCAGTTCGAATCATGTTATGGATCCAGAAATAGAGTTTGCCCAAACACCAATACCGGTGCCTCTTGTATTGTGAAATGTATTATCGTTAATTTGTATTGTTTCAGCATAGCCTGTCTTAAAGTATATTCCCGAGATGATAGTCTGATTTATTATGTTAAAATTCATGGCCCACTGATCGACCTTGTCGTATATGTTCACATAAATTCCATAGCCGCCCTCTCCCATACCGATATTTGTTATTGTGTTTCTGAGCAATTCACCTGAGAGCATCCTGTTGCCGACGAATAGGTAGATTCCTCCGAATTCTGGAAATGCGCAATTAACAACAGTATTATCATTCATCTGCAAGGTATTCAGATCGTATGAAAAGAATAGGTACATTCCGTCGTAATATGTGTTTTCGATGTTATTGTCATTTATTTGAACTGTGTAGGCATTGTAATTTACCCTCAAGGATATGCCAAAGCTATTGTGGTCTATTAACGTGTTCCCGCTTATCTGCATATGATCGGTATGATAAGCTTGATTGTTTGCCACATTGGTATAGATCCAAATGGCCTCACCTCCATTGTTCTCTAGAATGTTGTCATTTACTTGGAGGTTGTAGCAATTATTATTCACCGAAATCGCCAAACCATCTCCCCAATTATCTGCGATATAATTATTGTTGAATACAGCTGCTCCGTAAATGCTGCCAGAGGCTTCTTGGAAGTACACTCCAACACCATAGTTATTTGTAACGGTATTGCCGATGACCTCAAAGCCAACATCTATGTCGTTTGAAAAATACAGATACATACCATCCCCGTTATTACGGGTCACAGAGTTATAGCTGATGGTAATGCTCTCTGCATAGAAATTGCCTATTAGATAAAGTCCAAGATCGTCATTGTCAGCGATGATGTTGTAAGATATGTCAAGCTGACATATCTCGTACCCCGCGTCACAGTAGATACCGATGCCACCGTTCAATGTAATGTAATTGTGGGTGATCTCCACATTTATCCAGTTGTTTGTATCGGAAACGGCGTAAAGGCCGTTCAATAAGTTCCCCGAAATCCAGTTATCGGTAATTATGGTATTGTAAATCTCATATGCTGCATAAATGTAAATTCCGTAACCGCCTATACTGTTGTTTATGATGTTGTTGGTAATCGAAGCGCTGATATCGCCTAACCCTTGTGAGCTTGTCTCAAGATAAACATTCGAGTCGTAGTTGTTGGAAATGTCATTGTTATCCAGTACTATATCCATGTTGTAATAGGTGAAGATGTAAATCCCCTCTTGATCAACACTGTTTGTAATGACGTTGTCCGTTATGGTAAAGTAGCCGTTCCCGTTATTTGACCAGGCGTAAATGTTTTCCAGATAGTTGCCTGTTAAATCGTTGCGGTCTATTACAGCAAATATATCACCTTCTGCATCGAGATATATTCCCCTGCCTTGGGCGCTGCCGGAGCCCACGTCGTTGCCAGTTATATATGCGTCGATCATTCCGTTGCTGTCGATCCAGAGATTGTGGTCGTAATTTCCAGAGAGGTCATTGTCCTGGACAAGCGCTATTATATCGAAGTTGCTAAAAATGTAAACTCCAACCCCAATAATGCTTCCCGAGAGGTCATTGTTCACGATGGTTGTATCAGCAGGGTTCTGGTTGGATGAAATGGATAAAAATATATTGTCATCGTAATTGTTTATGAGGATATTATTGCTGATATCCGCGAAGAATTCGAAGTCTGCCACGATATCTATACCCGACCCCCAGATGCTATTGGAAATATCGTTTCCAATCATTGTGTAATATCCGTATGGTGATGTGCCCATGAAGTTCGTGTAATAATTGCTTGAAATCTGGTTATTCTGAGCATTGGTGAAGATATATCCCAATGAGTTTAGATAAACACCGTAGCCGTCTTGGCTGTCAATAATCGTGTTTCCTATCATGTCCAGATAAATATCCAGACCTGTATCAATATTCACCCCATCGTAGTACGGGGCGGTTATCTGGTTGTCCGATATCGTAGCATGAATACTGTAGGAATTCGTAAACAATTCTATTCCATACCCGTTGATGTTGTTGTAAATCTGGTTCGCTGAAATTGTTACCACAATATCGTTACCAACGTTCTCCATGTATATTGCGGTGTCGTAGTTGTTCCGTATTATGTTATCCTCGATAACAGCCGTCAAAAGTGAATTCCCGGTACCGTAGATGCCGTAACCCAAGATGCTGTTCTCGATTATATTGTCGGCAATGGTGGCAGTCAATCCGAAATTGAAGGCCCAGAGATAGATATTTTGGTCGAAATTGCCTGATAGGGTATTTTCCTTTACCGTGAGCATTGTCAGGCCAATATTTGTATAAGCATAGATACCGCTAATGTCGTTGCCCATTATCGTATTTCCTTCGATCACTGCCGTGCTGTCTTCCACATAGACACCGTATAAGGCATTGGAATTGATGGTATTGAAAGTTACACTTCCTGCGGCGTAATTTGCGAGGAATATGCCGCTGTTGGTATTGCTGTTTATCTCGTTATCCATTATGGTGGGTGCAGAATAGTAAACAACGGATATCCCATCGTCATTGAATGTGATGGTGTTGCCGGTAATCTGCGGGGAAGAATAGTTAAAAACATACACACCAGACAATGTGTTCCCCGAGATCGTGTTGTTCTGCGTTAACGGATTGGAATAATCCATGTAAATACCGTTCAGACCGTTGTTGACGATTAGATTGGAATCGATGAGTCCTGCAGATTGATATGCAAAGATACCGTTACCAGAGTTTCCGCTGATGAGATTGCCTGTAATCGTTGGCGCAGATGGATCCATGTAAATGCCATCCCCTGAGTTGGAGTTTATTATATTACCAGCGATAGTTGGGTTTGAATCTATAATCATAATGCCACATAAGTTATTAGAAATAATCGTGTTATCGGTTGCGGTGCCAAAGGAATTGACATACCATATGCCGTAGTTGTTGCCCTCTAAATGGTTACTTAGAAGCATAGGTCCAGAATCCTCTATGTATATACCGCTATCAAGGTTCCAATTGATGCTATTATCAGAGCATGTTGAATCTGATGTTATAAGTGTAATGCCATTGTTACCATTTGAATTGATTATGTTGTTTGTTATTGCCAAATCTGAGTTGTTCACATGTAAACCGTCGTGCCCGGTGTTCGTTATACTGTTGCTGCTCACCACGCCTCTGACATTATCCAAGCCGATCCCTGCAGTGACCAATCGTCCGTTGTTATCTATACTATTGTTCGTAATCTCCACGTACGTTCCCGCACCTCCTGCCGCAATGAGAACCGCGTTCCACCCGTTGTTTGTTATAATGTTGTTGTATATCTGGGTCTGTATTCCTAGGCTCTGGCTTTCCATGTAAATGCCGTATCCAGTGTTGTTATCAATAAATGAATTGTAAATATTAGCTGTAATTCTCATAACAGCGAACATTCTGTATCCTGTGCCCTGGTTGTTGCCAACACCCGCTGCAATATTTACATCAAGGTTCCTCCCTGCGGACATATCAACGCCATCCCCGATATTTGAATCAATAACATTGCCGTCCGAAGCGTACAGTTGGATATCGATATCCCTGATTGCAGATATTGAAAGGCCATCACCCCCGTTATCTCGGATTGTATTCCACATCATATCTCCAGGGGTAATTGTAACATCCATGTCTGCATCCAGGCGAACACCTCCTAAGGTATTATTAGAAATCGTATTCAAATCCAATGCAGGTGTTGCGAAATTATCATGCCAATACACACCCCATTCAGAGTTGTTATCAATTAAGTTGCTGTGTATTGGGATCACTGGGAATACCGAGGACTCAACATAAATTCCCGACCCGGTGTTGCTGATAATTGCGTTGCCGCTAATATCGCTTGCAGGTAAAGAGGTCACACCCTCAAATACCAGGCCGTTGTAGTTGTTAATCATCACATTGCCTTTGATAATGAAATCGTCGGTGTTTATCCATAAGCCTGTTTCATCCAGATTTGCAGAGGCCGTACCCGCATTTGTTAGGTAGCTCTCTGTGAGCCAGAAGTAAGAACCAGCCCACGCTCTGAAATAGTACGGTACATCTCCTACGCCCAGTATATAGCTCGGATTGCCATCCCAAAGTTGCCCCTGGAACGTCCCGTACACATCCAAGGTCACCGTGCCCCATGGGCCTGTGCTGTCCATAATCAATGTTGTGTTGCCAAGGACCATCATGCCACCCACTTGCACGGTAATATTTGTTCTGAAAGTCACATTGTTCGTGTCCGTACAATTGTAGAACACCCAAAAGTTCGTTACAGATACCGGCACAATCCCAGGATTGATTATTAAGGTCGATCTCTCAAGCATCATGTTCCCTATGGTATCTTTGGTGGAGTATATCATCGAGTCGGAGCAATAGACATCCCATCCTAAGTTGCCTGTCATGGTGTTGTTATTAATGGTATAAGTGGCTCCATCACCCAGAAGACCCACCATTCCATTGCCAGTCATTGAAGAATCTGTGAGAGAGGCCGTACTGTCGGCAACAGCCAAGCCGTAGATGTTATTGTTATCAAACAAGCAATTTGTGCCTGTGAATATTGATGAGCTGACCACTATTGCACCGGAACCTGCAATGTTGCCGTTGAATACACAATTTGCGGCGATAAATGTCGAGCTTGAATCGACATAAACACCGTTCTCTCCATTGAAATTGAGGTTAGCACCATTAGCTCTTACAGTTGAGCTTGCAGCAACAACCAATCCGATTTGTGCATTGTCAACTATGAAGCTGTTGTTAACCCACACATCCGATGATGCGGCCACGTTTATGCCATTATTGAACATGTATTGTACCACAACGTTGTTCCCTATTGTTACCTTATCCAAAGAGTTGATATGGACCTCCCAGCCGTAGGTGATGTCTGTGTCGCTGGAAGTTAAGGCCCCGAAAATGAAGAAGTTATAGAAGAAGTTGGTGTCGTAAGCAGTAATCTCCGATCTGCCGGTTCCATTGTCCACGGTAATCAATTCCCCTGTGGAGTTCACCCGAATCCTATACTCACCATTAAAGCTGCAGTTCATGTTTACCTGTGTGCTATTTACATAGAGGATTCCGCCATCGTGAATGGTAATGTCCCCTGTAACAACCCTAGCCTCCCACCACTCCGCAGTGCCGTAGATGTCTTGATCCCCCACATACATCGTGCTCATGCTGTTGAAATATCTGAAAATCCCGTTTGGTTCAACTGTTAATTTACTAAGAGTCAGTGACGTATTCCAGAGGAGGAGCTTGCCAGTTCCCAATACTGTTGCCTTTCCCTGTATAGTAAAGGAGCAATCGAGAATTATTATGCCCTTGTCCACAGTGATGTCCTCAGCATAAGTTCCAGAATTTACCAGTAAAATATCCCCCGTGCTGGCTGCATCTATGGCCTCTTGAACGTTTTCATCCAATCCCCATCTCCAAGGCGTTATGTGGGGATCTCCAACATAATCAGCGCGCCACCATGGGCTATAGTCCACATTTAATGAAATCGGTGAACCGGTTCCACTTCCATTCTCACTTGGGCCAGAGATGTCTCCCCACCAGTTCTTTGTGGCGTCTAGGGTTCCGCCCATGAAGTTGCTCACAGCCCAGATCCCATACTTACCTGCAACATTATCGAAGCTGTTGAAGTTGATCTTGTTGCCAGCTCCAAAGTTACCTGATGTGAAGGTTCCATCAGGATATCCAATTCCTACACCATATGAATTCGAGGAATCAACATCATTGTTCGTGAACACGAAATTACTTAACACTCCTGTTGGAGAGCCTCCGCCCCAGACATACACAATACCATCCGTATTTTGGAATGTGTTGCCATCGATTAAGACATTGTTGATATTGGAATCCTGGAGGTTAATAGGTATCGAACTATTGTATACAGTATTTCCAACGAATTCCAGGTCATCCACAGACTGGCTTGCAGGAGTGGCGAATGTTCCACCGATCTTGAAAGGATTCGAGTCCATACTTGGCGGACCGTAAAAGATATTAGAGTTTATAGACACATTTGAAATCAAGTTGCCACTGCCAGAATCTCCACCAATATGCACGCCTGACCAGCCCACAAGATTGAAGGTGCAGTTGGTGACCTCGACGTTGGATATTGATCCAGAGGAAGCGTCGATGATGATGAGGTAGGTAGCACTATTATTTAACGTAAAGTTATTAATATAAACATCGCTCACATTTACCAAATGCTCCCCATTAATCGTCGTATTAGACCAATGTTCACCCTGGATTGTCAAGCTCTTATTGATATTCAGTCCCTCGGTATAGGTTCCGTTATCTACGGTTATTATATCCCCAGGAATTGCATTGTCAATAGCCTGCTGAATTGTCGTGTAATCACTAGGTACATTAATCGTGCCTGCCTGTACCTCTTCCGCGGTCATCAACATCATCAGGACAATGGCAAAGACGAAAACGCCCGCAACCATCAACATTCGTCTAATAAGCTTTCCAAAATCTCTTCCATTATCTGCCATATTTTCACCTCATTATTTCGTTTTATTCGAAATCGCATCGTGATACTTCACGTTGGACTTAAATGACAAATTATCCTCGGCGATGTTTTGGAATCGAAAAGGGTCTTATACAGAATTTGCTCTTCCCCCTTTACTCCATCCAATAGCTCACTGGAAGGTGTTTAGTGGATTGAGGTAGCTATATATATATTTTTATACGGCTGTTCCCTTAAAAGATAATGGAAACTAAAGGCCAGTTTTGAAGCCTCAAATATCAAAAAGCACCTGGATTTTATACAATTCGTTCTTGTTGATTTCCAGCATATGATGCGTTACAGCCTTGATCTCGGTATGATAGGGATGTTTTCCCTCATCATAGTTCTCCCCTTCTGCCTCCCCCTCCAATCGCCATTTTCCTTCTTCCTCATCCCTCCTGACACTGAACTTGGAGAACATGATTCCCTTGACTGTATGAATGAACAACAGTTCCGAGAGCCAGTCCACCAGCATCTGCTCCAAGTCCGAGCCTTCGAGTACGATCTTGTATCCTCCCACAGCCTCAACCTTGCCAATATCCGTGATGATATCGAACATCCCAAGGGCAGCATTCTCAAAGGCCTCGCTCAAGTCCTTCCCATGGGCTCGAATACCCACATCCGCCGTGTGCTCGAAAACTTCATACTTATTCATCTTCACCAATAACTCATTCCAAATAGAAAAATCTTCTCACTGCAAATCACCAAATTTATATTTTACTACGATATTAACCCCCTTATCAGGGTAATATTGTAAAAAAAATTCAAAAGGGGCGGTAAAGAATGAACTTAGGCATCATCGGATGCGGGGCCATTGGCTCAACTCTCGCAAAAGCAGCTGAGCAAATAGAGGAAATGGATGAGATATACATCTTCGATAAGTCCCATGTCTGCTCCCGGGTTATGGAGGAAAAACTCTCGAAAGCTGTATCTGTTCTAACATTCGACGAGCTGCTTTCCAAATCAGACTTGATCGCGGAGGCCGCATCCCAGGATGCCGTGAGGCTCTTTGCTAAAAAAATTCTGGAAGCTGGAAAACCTGTGCTCATAATGAGCATAGGCGCACTCGTTGACGACGGTTTTAGAGACGATCTTGAACGAACCGCAAAAGAGAACAATTCGAAAATATACATCCCGACAGGTGCCTTATGCGGCATAGACGGCCTTAACTCGGCGGCAGTTTCCGAAATAGAGGAGGTGAAATTGACAACAAGGAAACCACCCACGGCTTTTGAGAATGTGCCGTATATCAAGGAAAAGGGCATCGATTTAACGAACCTTGACAAACCGACAATCCTATTTGAAGGAAATGCGAAAGATGCCTGTAAACTCTTCCCTAGAAACGTCAACGTTGCTGCCACAGTTAGTCTTGCAGGTATCGGCTTCGAAAAAACGAAGGTAAGGATCATAGCAGATCCAAACACAGACCAAAACCATCATAAAATAGAGGCCAAGGGAAAATTCGGTTCGATGAGCGCTGAGATGAACAACCTCCCGTTCGAAAAGAACCCCAAAACGAGCAGGATAGCTGCTCAGTCAGCGATCTCAGCCCTTAAAAAGATCGTTGGAAAGTGTTGGACTGGTGTTTGAGAAGGGGTTCGAGAACCTGTTTGGTTGATCAATTTTTCGTCTTCATGTGCTTGAGCAATAACGCCCTTGTCTCAGGGCTTAGAACGGTGTCGTTCTTTTTAAGCTCCTCCTCCAGTTCCTCCATGGTGATCTTCGTATCAGGGAAAACGATATGATAGCTGGGTATGTTTTCAACTTGAAGGATCACCACCTTCGTATCATCATCCACTTCAACCCCCTTCTGCTGGGCTTGAAAATGAATGAACGGAATTATCTCTCTTGTGACTGCAGAGACCTTGGTTATTGAAACCAATCTAGCAATATACGACATAAAATGACCTCGGAAATAAATTAAAGAGATGGCTAGGATGGTAGCTTAACTGGCGTTGCATGATCCCCAAAACCCAGCTTCTTTTCGTCTACTCCAAAAGCCAACCCATAAAGCTGTGATAGGTGCAGCACGGGGATGGTTTCCTTCTCTCCCAAATCCTTCTGGCCTCTATCGTACTGTAGATGACAGAACGGACAAGGGTTCACTATGACATTTGCCCCTGCCTTTTTGATGTTATCCAACTTCACCTTGGTCATCTTCAAAGCGAGATCAGGCACCCTGGCTCTGACACCTCCACCTGCACCGCAGCAGAGGTTCTTGTCCATGTATTCTAAGCTTTCCGCGCCTGTAGCCTCAACGAGTTTGTCTATGAGGGTCGGCCTTTCGGAATCCTCTATGCCCTTCAATTTATGGGGCTTCAGGAAATGGCAACCGTAGTGCACTGCTACCTTCAGCTTGTCCTGCTTGTTCTTGACCTTCTCTGCGATTTTTTCGACTCCGACTTCGTTGAAGAGAACATCCGCAAAATGCCTTACCTTCGTCTTGCCCCCGTATTTTACGCCAATCTCGGCAAGGTTCTTGTTGACTTCCTCCCGGGTCTTATCATCCTCCAGAAGATGAGCAGCTTCGAATAATGAGCCATAACAGCCGTTGCAGATCGTGAGAACATCGTTGCCATCTTTCTCTGCGATAGCCAAATTCCTCGCTGCAATGGTTAGCCAGGTTTCTTTATGAAACGAGCGGGTAACACCAGGTGCAGGGCAGCATGACGCACCAATCATATCAACGAACTCCACACTCAATTCCTTCAATATTTCTCTTGTTGCACTTTCGATACCTGGATACCGATTCGGGGCAACGCAGCCTAAGAACAGTGAATATCCCATTTATTTCCCTCCTATGAGCTTGTCAAAGCCGGTCTTCTTGATAAGTTTCTGCACCTCTTCCAGGGCCTTCTTGTCCGCCAATGTTGTTGGAGGGGTTTCGCTGAGTCCTACCTGCTTTCTTTTCTCCTTGAACTCAGGGCTCAAAGGCACCAGATGCCCAGTTTTAATTAGATACCCAGCACCTTTCTTGTGCGCTTCACCCATGTAACCCTCGCGCACCGCCATGTTTCTTAATGTGAGAACGATATCTGGTATCTCAACACCCCTTGGGCAACGCTCATGGCATGTGTAGCATGTTGTGCAGAACCACAGGTCGTCTGTGGGAAGGATATCGTCCTTGAACCCGAGCTGTGCTCGTCTTATCACCTTTCTCACTCTGAAGGCCGTCAACCTGCCAGAGGGACAACTGCCTGTACAAGTACCGCACTGGAAACAGAGGTTCAGCGTGTCTGCTCCTTCGGCTATCACCTGCTTCGTAAATTCAGGGTTTGGTTGTTTTGGTTCAGCCATAATTCTCACCAAAACCCCATAATAACTACCCATTTATATACTTTCGCAAGAATTTGGTTTAGTATTACCATTTTAGGTAATAGTAAAGTGTAGGAAGATTTTTATCCTCATACCCACATATAGTACTTAATAGGAAAACAACCATAAAGACAACGAATAACCTTTTTGAGACTCTAGGAGGGGTTTCTTAAGGCGAATAAGCTGTAATGACACCAAAAGGGGGGAGTAAAATGGCAAGAAAAGCAATGAGTCTAGTGTTGAGCGTATTAATGGTGGCCACCGTGTTTTCTGTAGTCATTGTAATGGTACCAGAACATGCAAGCGGTGCAACTCTGACCGTGGGTCCGGGGCAGACATATACGACCATTCAGTCTGCGATAAATGCTTCGAATCCTGGTGATACAATTCGCGTTCGGGCAGGGACATATAATGAGGTACTCACCATCAGCCACAGATTGAGCCTAATTGGCAACGGATCTGTCAATACTATCATTAATGGCATCGGCACCGGAGATGTTGTGTATATAACTGCGAATTTGGTGAATGTATCAGGATTTACAATTATGAACAGTGGTAACAATCCGGGCGATGCTGGGGTGGATTTTTTTTGGTCAAACCGCTGTAAAATCGAAAATTGCAATTTAACGAGCAACTACGATGGCATTTATATGGGACCGCATGCAGCAAACAATTTGATCGCGAACAACACCGCTATTCTGAACAACAGATACGGTATCCATCTGTATTGGCATTCAAACAACAATACCATAAGAAACAACACCTGCCTCTCGAACACGTTGGATGGCATCGTCTTATCCTCATCGTACCTTAACATCGTGGAAAACAACTTCTGTAATCAAAGCATCGCTGCAGGCGGCATCATCATTGCCACTTCGTGGTTGAATACAGTACAAAATAATACATGTCACTTGAACAATAAAAATGGCATTTATCTCTGGGTTTCTTCCAACAATACCGTTGAAAATAATACCTGCATCTCCAATGGTCAGGATGGCATAAATCTACTTAATTCACCCAGCAACACTGTTGCAAACTGTACAAGCCTCTCCAACGCGTTTTCTGGGATCGTACTGTATTCTCTATCGAACGGCAATACAATCTTCAACAACACCGTTACCAACAATAGGGATGGCATTGGTATTGGGTCTTCCTCGAACGGCAACACCATCGACAACAACACCTGCAATGCAAATCAGTTGATAGGCATGGTTATCGATACCACATTAAGTAACACCTTTATTAATAACAAGATGTTTTTGTCCGGATTAGTTATCAAGGGTGCCCAAGCACAACATTGGAACACGCATACCATTCACACCACCAACACACTAAATGGTAAACCTGTATATTATTGGAAAAATATCAACGGGGGCACTGTCCCATTGGGTGCAGGACAGGTCATCCTAGCAAATTGTACTAATGTTATTGTCCAGAACCAGAATGTCAGCTATGGATCCACGGGGATATTGCTGGGATTTTCAGGTAAAAATACCATAAGGAGCAACATCTGTCATGGGAATAAGGAATACGGTATATATCTAAGACATAACTCCAATCAAAATACGATTTATGGAAATGCGATCTCATTCAACTCCAATTCAGTAACTTACATACATGCTGGTATCAAATTCGATTGGGGATGCAATAACAATCTGATTTACCAAAACAACTTCATTTATAATCCTGTGCAGGCGAGTGATCCTGCCACCAACTATTGGAACAGCAGCTCGTTCAGAGGCAATTACTGGACCGATTATACCGGCCTGGACAATGGCGCTGGCGGTCGAATCGCGGGTGATGGTATTGGTGATACACTTATCCCGCATTATTCGCTCGACTGGTATCCGCTGACAACTCCCTGGAATTATTCTTTTTCACAGGTATATGTCGACGATAACTTCACTTCATCCACTCCTGGCTGGCAGGCTTATCGCTTTGACAAGGTACAGGACGGGATCGATAATGTATCATCACCAGGAACAGTGTATGTGTTCAATGGGACTTACGATGAGAATATATTGATCAATAAATCGATAAACCTCGTGGGGAATGGCTGTGTAGTTACCCAAATTAACGGCAGCGGCACCGGAGATGTCGTGAATGTTACAGTTGATTGGGTGAATGTCACAGGGTTTACGATTAAGAATGGAGGGCATTCCCCCTGGATCGCAGGAACTGCTGGAATAAAGATATATTCTTCGAACAATACAATAATTGAACAGAACAATTGCTCTGACAACGTGGGAAGTGGCATATTATTATGGCGTTCAAAATTCAACACCATAAGAAATAACACCTGCTCAGATAACAGTTATGGTATCTTTGCTTGGCGCTCGGACTACAACAATTTCGAAAACAATTCCATTGATTCGAACACCCTTTATGGCATTACCCTATCCTGGTCATCAGGTATTATTATTAAAAACAACTCTCTTAGCTCGGACGGTTGGGGAGGAATCTATGTTTGGGAGTCCCCCTGCAATACGCTGATTAACAATACGATGGTTTCAAGCGGAGTGATACTTTGGGGAACTCAATTGCAGCACTGGAATACGCACAGTATTGACACCTCCAACACCGTTAGCGGCAAGCCAGTGTACTACTGGAAGAACCAGACGGGAGGTGTTATTCCATCTGGGGCGGGGCAGGTAATTCTCGCGAATTGTATCGGGGTTACTATACAAAATCTTAATATCAGTGATGGTGGCATCGGCATAGAACTGGGCTTTTCAAACAGCAATACCATGATAAATAACATAGCTAACTCCAACAGTTACAATGGGATCCATCTTTATCAATCTCATAGCAATACGCTCGATAACAATACCTGCAACCTGAACCAATTTGACGGTATTGCTCTGATTTATTCTACGAATAATAACATAACAAATAGCACATCTTTAAATAATGGACAGAATGGTATCAATGTTTTTCGGTCACAGAGTAATAAACTGGACAACAACATATTTACTAATAGCCGTGCAGGTATACGACTGTATGCTTCATCCGGAAACACGATTTCAAACAATACCTGCTCGAACAATGGGGAGGGTATGGAACTGTGGGGGACATCGAAGAGCAACACTGTAGAAAATAATACCTGCTTGAATAACTCTTACGGAATCCTACTCGCTTATTCATCTGATTACAATACGCTCTATAATAATACCCTTAACTCGAATAGCCAATATGGTATCTATTTATTTATGTCGGCGAACAGCAACACGATAGAAAACAACACCTTAAACTTGAACACTCTGGATGGCATATACGTTCGTAATTGTACTATCGTTTATATCGGTAATAACACAATCAACTCAAACACCAGGTACGGCATCTATGCAATTACCCAATCCTCGATGACCTCCATTGGAAACACAATAAGATTCAATTTGGTAGGTGTAAAAACACAGACAGGCTCCACTTGGCTGAGTGCAGGAGGCGATAATGTCACCAACAATATCCAGGCTAACACAATTCTAGGTGATCCACCCATTCCAATTATCATCAGAGGTGCATATATTGCAAACAGCATTTACGGTATACACGTGATTAGCAGCAATCCGATCATCGAGAACTGCATAATCGTCAACAACACCTATGGTATCTACATTACCAATTCAAACCCGATTGTCAATAACAACACGATTATCCACAACACCTATGGCATCTTCAACGACCAAGGTTCAAACCCAATAATCACCAATAACTACGTATCCAATTCTGTATATGGCATATACAATTACAACTCCAATGCTTTAATCGCTTACAACAACATTTCAAATAATTACTATGGCATTTACAATGACCGCTCGTCTCCAGATATCAATAACAACACTTTTATGAATAATTATT